>JALQUE010000043.1 GCA_023260815.1 Roseovarius sp. | reverse complement strand
GGCGCTCTATGTGGTCGATCACCTGCTCTTCGCCCTGGCCCTGGCCCTCAAGACCTATTTCCAGAAGATCGCCGATCCCGGCGATATCGCACCCACCGCCGCCGTGGCCTTCACCATCAACCACATCGCGGCGGTGTTCCTGCCCGCACTTCTGGGCTATCTGTGGCTGGTCTCTCCGGCGTCGGTCTTCATCATGGCGGCGGGCATGGCGGGCGTGTCCTTCCTGCTGGCCATGCTGATCCCGCGCCATCCCGCACCGGGGCACGAAACCATTCTCAGCCCGCCGGCGCCCGCGCCCGCGGAATGATCCAAACCTGACAGAAGGCACGACAGCACATGGCCACCTTCACCGCCCTGACAACCCTGCCCGGCAAGGACCAGGCCGAGGCATTGGCCGCGGCGCTCGAAACACTCGATCCGGAACCCACAGGCGTCGGCATCTTCGAGATGGAGGACGGCTCGGGCCTGTGGGAGGTGGGCGGCTATTTCGACACCGACCCCGATCAGGCCGGTCTGGCGCTTCTGGCCACGATGCACGGCGCGCGGCCCTTCGCGATCTCCGAACTGCCCGACACCGACTGGGTCGCCAAGGTCCGCCGCGAGCTTGTCCCGGTCGAGGCCGGGCGCTTCTTCGTCTACGGCAGCCATGACGCCGACAAGGTGCCCCCCGATGCCGAGCCGCTTCTGATCGAGGCCGCAATGGCCTTCGGCACCGGCCATCACGGCACCACCCAAGGCTGCCTGCGCGCGCTGGACCGGCTGGCAGGGCAGGGCTTTGTCGCCCATGCCGCGATCGACATCGGCTGCGGCACGGCGGTTCTGGCGATGGGTGCCGCGCGGGTCTGGCCGGACAGGGTTCTGGGCACCGTTCTGGCCAGCGATATCGATGAGGTCGCGGTCGACGTGGCCCGGGCCAATGTCATCGCCAACGATCTGGGCGGGCGCGTGACCTGCCTTGAAGCCATGGGGCTGGATCATCCGGTGATCGCCTCGGCCGCGCCCTTCGATCTGATCTTCGCCAACATCCTCAAGGGGCCGCTGATCGACATGGCGGGGGATGTGACCGCGGCGCTGGCGCCGGGGGGACGGGTGATTCTCTCCGGTGTTCTGAACGAGCAGGCCGACGAGGTGATCGCGGTTTATACCGATGCGGGAAACAGTCTTGAGCATCGTGAAGAGATTGGTGACTGGACGACGACAACATTGGTCAGAACGGCCTGATATCTCCTTGATATCTCGTGGGAAAAAAGGGCAAGATTGTGGCAATTGCCTTAAAAGCGCCGTGTTTTTTCAGTATAGACGTTTCTTATTTTGAACGGCTCGACACCACGAGGATTGGATATGTCGGAGATTTTCAAAGACTTTGACGACCGGATCGAACGGATAACCAGCAAACGCGCGAAATTGCGCGACGGCTATGTCGGCCGGGTGAACAAGGACGGGCTTGTCGTGTTCCGTCCCAAGCGCCGCGCGATTTCGGTTTCGCCGCGCGGCATCGCGATGGTGCTCTTCGCCTTCATCTTTTTCAAGGCGCTGATCATGTCCCATCTGGGCATCAACATCTATCTGGAACGGATCGACAAACTGCACTCCGGCACGATCGTCGAACAGGCCGGCGCCTTCATCATGCAGCCCGATCCAGCGACACTTTGGGTCGCCGGCAAGATACGCCCTTACATTCAATAGGCACCGGCCGCTTGGGTCGCGCCGCCTCTTGACAACGGCGGCCACCCTGGACCGCCGACGCGCCTCGCGCTCCTTGACCGGCCAAGGGCGCAGGATTTCTCCAAAAGAAATCCTGCCGGAAACTTTCAAAGTTTCCGGCCCCGCCCAATCCGAACGAGCCCCTTGATGGGCCGTGTCCCGTCCTGCGGCACCCTTTGTCCGATCATTGGCCAACCGGTCTCATAGCGGGGGCATCACCGCCTTGTCGGGCCGGATGCTCCGGGTATCCTCGGGCCGTGCCCTGACCGTGGCTTAATGCTGCGCGTCCTGTCCTCTGACCGCACGAAAACGCCCTGCGCGATCTCTCGCGCAGGGCGTTTGCATGGCGTATTCTGTAGGTGACCAGACCTTTGATGCAGCACAGACAGCGCGCGCCGGGCTGCGCGCCGCTCACCGCAGGTCAGCCGGTTACAGCTTGCGTGCGACCGCGTCGATATCCCCGCGTGTCAGGCCGATATCGTCCAGTTCACGGTCAGACAGCTTTGACAGCGCCTTGCGGGTCGCGCGGGCGTCGTTCCAGCTGGCGAACCCGTGGATCATTTGGGCAAGAACCCCTTGCAGGCGGGACGCCGAGGGGCGGGTGGTGTCGATGGCGGACATTGTCATGTTCCTTGATGAAAGAATGCTGTGTGCGGAAACCCCGCGTCTGAGCGGCAGGTATGCCGGACCCGTTGTGCTGACAAGCTAGGCTTTTTGCATAATCCTTATGCAGTTTGTGCATGACTGCTCCGGACGGTCCCGGACGAGGGGCTGCGCGCATTCCTCTTGGTCTTTGTTCCCGTTTCGTGCTAGTCCTCTGAAAAAGCCAGAAGAGCGGGGCAGGACAGATGCGGGTATTGGGGATCGACCCCGGATTGCGGAACCTCGGCTGGGGGGTGATCGACGTGGATGGCAGCCGTCTGTCGCATGTCGCCAACGGCATCTGCCATTCCTCTGGCGCCGACATGGCCGCGCGCCTCATGTCCCTGCATGTCCAGCTTACCGAAATCCTTCGGCACTATGCGCCAGAAACGGCAGCGGTGGAACAGACCTTTGTCAACAAGGACGGTGCGGGCACGCTCAAGCTTGGGCAGGCGCGGGGCATCGCCCTGCTTGTGCCGGCGCAATTCGGGTTGGCGGTGGGGGAATACGCGCCCAACACCGTCAAGAAAACCGTTGTCGGCGTGGGGCATGCCACCAAGGACCAGATTGCCCACATGGTCCGTGTTCAGCTTCCCGGTATCACGCTTGCGGGCGCCGATGCCGCCGATGCTCTGGCCGTTGCGATCTGTCACGCCCATCACGCCCGTATGCCCGCCCTGGCCCGGAGGGTGGGGGCATGATCGGGCGCATCGCCGGCCGCATCGATTACCGCGCCACTGACCATGTGCTGATCGACGTGCGCGGCGTCGGCTACCTTGTCTATTGCTCGGATCGCACGCTGCAATCGCTGCCGCGCGTCGGCGAGCATACCGCACTCTATACCGATCTTGTGGTGCGCGAGGATCTGCTCCAGCTCTTTGGCTTTCCCACGCTGATCGAAAAGGAATGGCACCGCCTGTTGATGAGTGTGCAGGGCGTTGGTGCCAAGGCGTCGCTGGCGATTTTGGGCGCGCTTGGCCCTGATGGCGTGGGTCGTGCGATCGCGCTGGGCGATTGGAACTCGGTCAAGGCCGCCCGCGGCATCGGCCCCAAGACCGCACAGCGCGTCGTCAACGAACTCAAGGACAAGCTGCCCGAATTGATGGCCATGGGCACCACGCCCACGGACCCCGCGACACCGCCGCCATCCGATCCGGACGATGCTGTGATCGACACGGTCGCCACGGCCCCCGCGCCTCTGCGCTCGGATGCGCAGGCCGAGGCGCTGTCTGCGCTCATCAATCTGGGCTACGCGCCCGGCGAGGCGGCAAGCGCCGTGGCGCAGGCCGCCGATGTCGATCCGCAGGCCGATACCGCTATCATGATCCGGTCCGCCCTCAGGCTGCTGGCTCCGAAAGGCTAGACCATGGACAGCCCCGATCCCACGCTGCGCCCCGATCCTCTCCCCGAGGATACCGACCGCTCCCTGCGTCCGCAGGCGCTGAGTGAATTCATCGGTCAGGCCGAGGCGCGCGCCAATCTGCGCATCTTCATCCAGTCCGCCCGCCAGCGTGGCGAGGCGATGGACCACACCCTGTTCCATGGCCCTCCCGGCCTTGGCAAGACGACGCTGGCGCAGATCATGTCGCGCGAATTGGGGGTCGGGTTCCGCATGACGTCGGGGCCGGTTCTGGCCAAGGCGGGCGATCTGGCGGCGATCCTGACCAATCTTGAACGCAACGATGTGCTGTTCATCGACGAAATTCACCGCCTCAATCCCGCCGTCGAAGAGGTGCTCTACCCCGCGATGGAGGATTTCGAGCTTGATCTGGTGATCGGCGAAGGCCCCGCCGCGCGCACCGTCCGGATCGAGTTGCAGCCCTTCACGCTTGTCGGCGCAACGACCCGGCTGGGCCTTCTGACCACGCCTTTGCGCGACCGGTTCGGCATCCCCACCCGGCTCGAATTCTATACCGAAGACGAACTCCATGAGATCGTCACCCGCAACGCGGTGCTGCTGAACGCGCCCGCCGACACCGATGGCGCGCGCGAGATCGCCCGCCGGGCGCGCGGAACGCCCCGGATCGCGGGCCGTCTTTTGCGCCGTGTGGTGGATTTCGCGCTGGTCGAAGGTGACGGGCGCATCACATGTGATCTGGCCGATCACGCGCTGACCCGCCTGGGCGTCGACAAGCTGGGCCTCGACGGGGCTGACCGGCGCTATCTGCGGCTGATCGCCGAGGCGTATCAGGGCGGTCCGGTCGGTATCGAAACCCTCAGCGCCGCGCTCAGCGAAAGCCGCGATGCCCTCGAAGAGGTGATCGAGCCGTTCTTGCTGCAGCAGGGCCTTATTCAACGCACGCCACGTGGCCGCATGCTGGCGCAGCGGGCCTGGGCGCATCTGGGAATGGCGGCGCCACCCGCCCCCGGCCAAAGCGATCTGTTCAGCAAATAGCCGCATCCGCGCGCGCCCCCTGCGCCCGTCCTGCACGCGCGCGGGTGACGGGGCGGGTGACGGGGCGGGTGACGGGCAGGGCGCGGGCCTGCTATAGCACGGTAACCCTTCACGATCCGGGACCAGCCCCTTTTGCGTCTTGCCGATACCCCTTTGATCCCGCTTCTGGCGCTGCAGGCCGCTTGGGTTGCCGCCCGCGCCCTCCGCCTGCCCGAGGCGCCCGGCCCCCGGTCGGGGCAGGCCGGCGATGGCCTGCCGCTTCGGCTTCTGGTGCTGGGCGACAGTTCCGCCGCCGGGGTCGGGGCCGCCAGTCAGGATCAGGCGCTTGCCGGTCGATTGGCGGCTTACCTGTCGCCGCATCGCCATCTGCAGTGGGGGCTTCACGCGCGCACCGGGGCCACTGCTCGCAGCACGCGGATCAGCCTCGATACCCTGGCGCCGGGGCGCTACGATGTCGCCGTGTTGGCGCTTGGGGTGAACGACGCCAAAAACGGCGTCCCTGCCGCGCGTTGGCGGCGTGACTACACGGCGTTGCTCGATACGTTGACCATGCGGTACGGCGTGACGCTGTGCATCGCATCGGGTGTCCCGCCGCTGGACCGGTTCCCGCTGTTGCCGCGCCCCCTGCGCGATGTTCTGGGCCGTCGGGCGGCGCGTCTCGATCATGAGCTGGCGCAGCTTGCCGCCGCGCGCGCCGATGTCATCCACCTGCCCGTAGGGGATGCCCTGGATCCGTCCGGCATGGCCGAGGACGGGTTCCACCCCGGCCCGGCGGTCTATGATGCCTGGGCGCGGCGCGTGGCGCGCGTGATTCTCGATCAGACATCTCCCGCCCTCGCATCGCCACGCCCGCCGGGTCGCGGATAAATCCCGTGGCATGCGCCCCAAGCCCAGCTTGCGCAGCCAAACCCGGCCCGCCCGGCACACATCCGTCAGGGCTTGGCCAAATCCCCGTAATCCCGCCAAGCCCACTAAAAAGCGTGATATTGCGCCTCGCCCGCCCCATCCCAAGGCAGGTGTCCCGAATAAACGGTCCACTTCCCTGAATGCTGCCCCGGCTTTGCCACATTCTCGCCGCATAGGCGACCTGACGCCGGTCTGTAATAAGACTGTTTCGTGTTGTCGCAGGTTAGAATAAGCTCTCGCCATGATTGTTCCAGTTATACTCTTTAGTATAGGTATTGTCGGCCCTGTGCTCGCCCTCGTGCAGCCTGTCGTGCCGGGTCAAAGTCTGGTGGCCGGGGCCTGGGTTGCAGGGGCGCTCGTGCTGCTGATCAACGCGGCCTTGCGCCGGCCTGCACCCCTGATCCCTGTCGTGGTGGATGGGTCCAACGTCATGCATTGGCGCGATGAGACACCGCGCGCCGACACGCTGCGCGAGGTGCTGGACCATCTCAGGGGGCTGGGCCTGTCGCCGGATGTCGTTTTCGATGCCAATGCGGGGTATCTGCTGGCGGGGCGGTATCTTCACAGCCACGATCTGGGCCGCCTGCTGGGCCTGTCGGGGGATCACGTCAAGGTGATGCCGCGCGGCAAGCCTGCCGATCCCGCCATCCTCGATCTGGCGCGTGACATGGGCGCGCGCGTGGTGTCGAACGACCGGTTTCGCGACTGGGCCGACGATCATCCCGAACTGGGGCAGTCCGGTTATGTGATCCGCGGGCATTACGCGGCTGGCAAACTGGTTTTGGACATGCATGACACTGGCCTTTCTTCCCTTCGCGCTCACCCGCAGCCGCGGCACACTGTCGGCACGCCTTGAGGACAGCCTATCTGGCCCCCTGCAACATCGATCGTTCCGACAGCCAAACCCCGATCCGCCGCATCACGGCACGGGTTTCGAGGCTTTCTCAAATCTCAGGTTAGGCCGCTAATCTTTAAGATCACGTTACCGGGTGGCGCGCAGGTCTCTGGCCTGTGGGCGCCGGCGATTTGCGTACGGGATGGACACAAATCCGGGCATCGCCCCGGGTTTTCGTCCCAAACATGTGTAGGATTCGTACGATCCGTACACAAATCCCGCACAGGCGATCTTTGCCTCGGACCCGTGCTCTGGTATGGGGCGGCATGTCGACAGGGGGGGATCATGACCGCATCATTGAGCGCCGAACAGATCGCACAGCTTTTCACCCGCTCCGACGGCTCTTACGTCTTTGCCCGCTGGGGCCGGCCCATTGCGCCTGTGGTTTTTGGTGTGGATGATCAGACACTTGGCGTTGTCAAAGGCGCGATCGAGGCGGTCACCACGCTTGCGGGTCACCAGATGGCCGAGACCGATCCCGAACTGGGGATCAACTTCATGGTGTTTTTTTTCCGCGATTGGGAAGAACTTTTACAAGTCCCTGATCTGGATAGATTAATTCCTGATCTGGCGCCGTTGGTCGCGCGTCTTGTGGCGGCGGGTGCCAACCAGTATCGCATCTTTCGCTTCGATACGGCTGGCGCGATCAAGGCAAGCTTCGTTTTTCTGAGGATGGACAAGGAGTTAAGCTCGGTTCCGGCGGAAACGCTGGCGCTGTCACAGGTCGTTCAAACGATCCTTTTGTGGTCCGATACCGCCTTCAAGGACGCCTCTCCGCTTGCCCGCGTGCCTGATGGCGGCGCTGTCATCTTGCGCCCGGACATCGCCTCCCTCATTCGTGCGGCCTATGATTCGGTGATGCCTGTCTTTGCGCAGGACAGCAGCCATGCGATGCGGCTGGCGGCTCGGATCATGCCCAACTAAAGGTCTGGTATCATGCGACTTTTCGTGGCCATAGGTCTTCCTGCCGTGGTGCGCGCGGCGCTGTCGCGGCTGCAATCCGACCTGCGCGTGGGCCGTCTGGTCGAGCCAGAGACCCTGCATCTGACGCTGGCGTTTCTGGATGATCAGGACCTGCCCACCGCCGAAGCCGTTAACGAAATGCTCTGCGATCTCACAGCCCCGGCCTTCGATCTGCGTATCGCCGGTCTGGATGTGTTCGACCGCGCCAAACCCCGGCTTGTCTTTGCTGCGACCGACCGTCCAGAAGCCCTTGTTTCCCTTCGAAAAAAGGTCCGGGTGGCGGTGCGCGACGCCGGGGTGAACCTGCCCCGTGACCGGTTTCGCCCGCATGTCACCCTGGCCCGCCTGAACCGCGCGCTGCCGCAATTCGAGCTTGATAAACTGGGGGGATTTCTTGAAGCGCACGGCGATTTCAGCCTTGATCCTTTCCGGATCGACCGCTTTGGTCTTTATCGCTCAACCCTTGGTCCGGACGGCCCCGACTATGACCTGCTGGCCGAGTACATGCTGGACGATACCGCGCCGCGCCCCTAAGGTTCATCCAATGTCCCACAGCTTTCCGATACGCGTCTATTACGAAGATACCGACATGGCCGGTATCGTCTATTATGCCAACTATCTCAAATACATAGAACGCGCCCGAAGTGATTGGGTCCGTCAGTTGGGCATCGATCAGAACGCCCTGCGCGAGACCGAGGGGCTGGTTTTCGCGGTCCGTCGTCTCGAGGCGGACTACCTTGCCCCGGCGAAATTCGATGACGAGCTTGAGGTCCGCACCCGCATTCAGGCTGTCACCGGTGCCCGGCTGGTGCTGGAGCAGGTGGTAACTCGCGGCAAAGAAACGCTTTTTTCCGCCGTTGTGACCCTTGTGTGCATCAACGACACGGGCCACCCGGCCCGCCTTCCGGCCAAGATCCGGCTTTTGCTGCACTGACCTCGATCAGGAAATCCGGCGATTATCCGCCGGAAGCCGCAACGCTGTTCGATTTCCATTCCCGGTCACGCGGATGTTGTTGGCTTTCCCTTGGGAAATCGGGTAGTTTGCCGCGCAATAAGGCCGAAAAACAAGGCCACCCAAAAAAGAGCAGGCAAGATGGAAGCAGAAACCCTGGCATTGGCACAGGAGATGGATTTCTCACTGTGGGGCCTTTACGCTCGCGCCACGATCATCGTGAAGATGGTGATGTGGATCCTTGTGATCGCATCGTTCTGGGCGTGGTCGATCATCATTCAGAAGATCCTCCTCTATCGCAAGGCGCGGGCAGATGCCGCAGCTTTCGATCGCCGCTTCTGGTCGGGCGAACCGCTGGACGAATTGTTCGATGAAATCGGCCCCGATCCGTCCGGGCGGTCCGAAAGGATCTTCGCCGCCGGCATGATGGAATGGCGCCGCAGTCATCGCAACGACGGCGGTCTGATCGCAGGCGCCACGGCGCGGATCGACCGCAGCATGGATGTCGCCATCACCAAGGAAAGCGAAGAGCTTCAAAGCGGTTTGCAGATTCTTGCCACCATCGGATCGACGACGCCGTTCATCGGTCTGTTCGGCACGGTCTGGGGGATCATGAACGCCTTCATCGAGATCGCCGAGCAGCAGAACACCAGCCTCGCGGTCGTCGCGCCCGGCATCGCCGAGGCGCTTCTGGCCACCGGGCTTGGCCTTCTGGCGGCCATCCCCGCGGTGATCTTCTACAACAAGCTGAGTTCGGATTCCGACCGCATCGTAAGCAATTACGAGGCCTTCGCCGATGAGTTCGCGACGATCCTCAGCCGTCAGCTGGATTCCTGACCGATGGGTGCGGGTGTAACCGAGACATCTGGCGGCACGGGCCGCAGGCGGCGGGGCCGGGGCCGGTCGCGCCCGATGGCCGAGATCAACGTCACGCCGTTCGTGGACGTGATGATGGTGCTTCTCATCATCTTCATGGTGGCAGCCCCGTTGATGACGGTGGGTGTCCCGGTCGAGTTGCCGAAAACCGCCGCCAATGCTTTGCCGGGCGAGGACGAGGAAGAACCCCTGACCGTCACCGTGACCGCTGAAGGTATCGTCACGATCCAGACATCCGAGGTGCCGCGCGACGAATTGGTGGCGCGACTGCGCGCGATTGCCGCCGAACGCGACAGCACCCGTGTCTTCCTGCGCGCGGATGGTGCGGTGCCCTATGCGGATGTCATGCAGGTGATGGGGGCGCTGAACCGGGGTGGTTTCGCGGATATCGGGCTGGTCACGGATATGGGTGGGCCCGAGCTCGACGGGCAGGGCAGCTAAAGGCGCTCAGGTGAACACTGGCCAGATCATATCGGGAACGGCCCATATCGGACTGATCACTCTTGCGGTGTTCGGAGGCGCGTTCAATTCCGAGCCGTTGCCGTTCGAGGTCACGTCGGTCACGGCGATTTCAGCCGAGGAGTATGCCGCGCTGGTCGATGCGCCGCGCTCTCCGGATGCGGTGGCCAATGTGGATACGCCCGAACCGCCCGCCGAAGGCCAGGGCGTGCCTGAATTGACCTCGACCGCCGATGCGGCCCCGGATCTGTCGCAACCCGAAGCCACGGAAACACCGCCGCCAGACGATGCCCCCGAGGCTGTCGATCCCTTGCCCGTGCCGGATGCCGAGGTCAGCGACGAGCCGCCGGTCATGCAGCCCCCGCAGGAGGATGTCGCCGCTTTGGTCCCCGAGGTGTCGCCGCGCCCACAGCCAAGACCCGCGCCACGCGTCGCCCCCGAGGCCGTGGCCCGCCCCGAACCCGATGTCGCGATCGACGAGGTGGAGCGTCAGGAAACCGTGCCCGATGCCGACGCCGCCGAGGTGGTTGAGCCGGAAACCGAGGCGACAGCCCGCGAGGAAGCCGCCACCGAGATCGTGACCGAAGCCGAGCAGGCCGATCCGGCCAGTGCCGCTCCATCACGGTCGGTCAGGCCCAAGACCCGGCCCGCACAATCGCAGCCGGCCGAAGATGTGCCGCCGACCGAGGAAACCCGGACGGCCGCAAGGCCGCAACCCGATGAAAGCGCGGTCAACGATGCGCTGGCCGAGGCGCTTGGGCAGGCAGGCGGCGCGGATCAGGGTGCCCCCTCCGGGCCGCCGCTGACAGCGGGCGAAAAAGACGCGCTTCGGGTGTCGGTTCAGCAATGCTGGAACGTCGGATCCCTGAGTTCCGAAGCTCTGCGCACGACCGTCGTGGTGGGGGTGCGCATGGGCGAAGATGCAAAACCGGTATCCGGCTCGATCGAATTGCTCAGTTCGTCGGGCGGAAGCGATGCTGCGGCAAGACAGGCCTACGAGGCCGCGCGGCGGGCGATCATCCGCTGTGGTGCGAGTGGCTATGATTTGCCGAAAGACAAATATGATCACTGGCGTGATATTGAAATGACGTTCAATCCGGAGAGAATGAGGATCAAATGATGCGTTATGTACTGAGCCTCCTGACGGCCCTCATGCTGTGGTCGCTTCCCGCGAATGCGCAGACCGGGCCACTTCGGATCGAGATCACCGAAGGCGTGATCGAACCGCTGCCTTTTGCGGCGCCTGACTTCGTCTCGGACAGCGCAACGGGAACGGAATTCGGTCGGCGCATCGCCGAAGTCATCGCGGCGGATTTGACGGGAACCGGTCTCTTCCGGGAAATCCAGCCAGAGGCGTTCATCAGCCGGGTCACCAGCTTTTCCAGCCCCGTGCAATATGCCGACTGGAAGGCGATCAACGCTCAGGCCCTTGTGACGGGGTCGGTCACGGTCGATGCGGGCGGACAACTGGTGGTGCGCTTCCGGCTTTATGATGTGTTCGCGGGTCAGGAGCTGGGCCAGGGCCTGCAACTTGTCGGCACACAGGACGGTTGGCGCCGCATCGCGCACAAGGTCGCGGATCAGATCTATAGCCGGATCACCGGCGAGGCGCCGTATTTCGACAGCCGTGTGGTCTATGTCGCAGAGACCGGCCCAAAGGATCAGCGCATGAAGCGGCTGGCGATCATGGATTACGATGGGGCCAATGTCAGCTACCTGACCGACAGCGCCTCGATCGTGCTGGCGCCGCGGTTTTCGCCGGATGGCAGCCAGGTGCTTTATACCAGTTACGAAAGTGGATTTCCGCGCATTTACGTCTTGCAGGTGGGCACCGCGCAGCGCCGCGTGCTCGAGCAGCAGGACGGCACCATGAGCTTTGCGCCGCGCTTTGCGCCGGATGGGCGCACGGTGGTCTATTCACTGTCGCGCGGTGGCAACACAGACCTTTATCGCATGGATATCGGCACCGGGGCGAGCACCCGGTTGACCAGCGCCCCTTCGATCGAAACCGCGCCCAGCTTCAGCCCCGATGGCAACCGGGTCGTGTTCGAATCCGACCGTTCGGGCAGCCCTCAGCTTTACATCATGCCGGCAGGTGGCGGCGAGGCGCAGAGGATCAGCTTTGGACAGGGGCGCTATGGCACGCCGGTGTGGTCGCCGCGCGGTGATCTGATCGCGTTCACCAAGCAATCCAAGGGCCGGTTCCATATCGGTGTCATGCGCACCGACGGCAGTGAGGAACGGCTTCTCACGGCATCGTTTCTTGACGAAGGGCCGACGTGGTCGCCGAATGGACGGGTGATCATGTTCACCCGCGAAACGCAGGGTGCCCAGGGCAGCGCCAGCCTCTATTCGGTGGACATCTCGGGGCGCAACCTGCGCAGGGTGCCGACCGAAACCGGGGGCAGCGACCCGTCATGGTCACCGCTGCAGGATTAGGATGAAGGATGCCGGCGCATTTCCAAGGCGCAGGCGCTATGGTAGAATCGAATACTGAAACGACACCAGAAAAGAGTGGGGCACCGAAATGACCTATCTGAGCAAGACACTTCTATTATGCGCGGGGCTTGCGCTTGCAGCCTGCTCGAACCCGAACCGGTTCGACAATGCCACCGGCGCAGACATGAATGGTTCCGGCATGGCGGGCATGGCCGGATCGGCCAGCGATCCGACATCGCCGCTTTATTTCCAGCAGAGCGTCGGTGACAGGGTTCTGTTTGCCGTTGATCAGTCCACCCTGTCGCCCACCGCGCAGGCCACACTGGACGGTCAGGCGCAATGGCTGCTGACCAATACCGATTACACCGCCGTGATCGAAGGTCACGCTGACGAACAGGGCACGCGCGAGTACAACCTCGCGCTTGGGGCGCGGCGGGCCAACTCGGTGCAGGAATACTTGGTCAGTCGCGGGATCGCAGACAATCGCCTGAAGGTGGTCAGCTATGGCAAGGAACGCCCGATCGAGTTGTGCAGTGACGAGGCGTGCTATTCCAAGAACCGCCGCGCCGTGACGGTGATTTCCGTCGTGCCAAGCAGCTGACGCCACAAAGCTGTATGAAAGGAGTGCCGATGCACCGGATCGTGATGTTTCTGACAGTTCTTGCGTTCAGTCTTCCGGGGCACGCGATGGCGCAGGCAAACACTGAAACCCTGGCGGATATCCGGCAGGAATTATCGGTGCTGTTCGTTGAGTTGCAGAAACTCAAGCGGGAGCTGAACACGACCGGTGCCGCAGGTCAGTTGACCGGAAGCGGCACCGTCATCGAACGTGTGAACGCCATAGAAAGCGAATTGCAGCGCCTCACCGCCAAGACCGAAGAGTTGCAATTCAAGGTGGAACGGGTGGCCGAGGATGGCGCGAACCGGATCGGAGATCTGGAGTTCCGGTTGTGCGAACTTGAAGCCGATTGTGACATCGGGGCACTTGGAGATACCACCACTCTTGGCGGGATCGACACATCAGGCACAGCTTCGGGCGGTGCAGGCATGCCCGTTGACCCGTCAACGGATGGTGAGCCAGAAGCGCCCCAGCTTGCGATCAGCGAAGAGGCTGATTTCAACCGCGCCAAAGAGGCGCTTGATGCCGGTGATCATGCCGCCGCTGCGCAGCAATTCGACACGTTCCAGAAAACCTATCCGGGCGGTCCTCTGACCGCGCGTGCAGGTGTGTTGCGTGGTCAGGCGCTGGAAGGGGCCGGGCAGATGAAAGAAGCCGCGCGGGCCTATCTCGATACGTTCAGCAGCGACGCCACCGGACCCGAAGCCGCCGAGTCGCTTTTCCGGTTGGGAGCGGCGCTTGGTGCTCTGGGGCAGACCGATCAGGCCTGTGTAACCTTGGCTGAGGTCGGCAATCGGTTTCCGGGCGATGCGGCAGTTGCGCAGGCGCAGACGGCGATGAGTAATCTGGGCTGTCAGTGACCAACGGCCCGGACGCGCTGCGCGACCGGATTGCCGGTCATTTCCTCCCGAGCGCGCCTGACAGGCTGGCCGTGGCCGTCTCGGGTGGCAGTGATTCGCTCGGATTGCTGGTGGTGCTCAATGATTGGCGCTTATCCGGGGGGCCGGCACTGCATGCCGTGACCGTGGATCATCGTCTGCGACCGGACTCGGCGCAGGAGGCGTCGAAGGTTGCCGCGCTATGTGCCGGTATGGGTGTGCCGCACGACATCCTCACATGGACGGATTGGGACGGGCGCGGCAATGTGCCGGATCAGGCCCGCAGGGCGCGGTATGGTCTGATGGCGCATTGGGCGCGGGGGCAGGGCATTACGTCTGTCGCGATCGGTCATACGGCGGACGATCAGGCCGAGACCTTTCTCATGCGACTGGCCCGTGGCGCGGGTGTTGATGGCCTGTCGGCCATGTCCGACCGGCACGAAAGCGATGGCGTGACGTTTTGCCGTCCTGCCTTGTCGGTCTTTCGCCACGAGTTGCGAACGCTGCTGGAGCAGCGTGGCATCGCGTGGATCGACGACCCCACCAATGACGATCTCCGCTATGAGCGTGTCAAGGCGCGCGCCGCCCTGCGGGCTCTGGCGCCGCTTGGCATCACTGCCGCAAGTCTGGCAACGGTTGCCCACCGGATGTCGGATGCGCGGCAAACCCTTTATCTTTATGCGCTACAGGCGGCGCGACAGCATGTTCGTTTCCAGTCGGGGGATCTGATCATCGACAGGCCAGCCTTTGACGACGTGCCCCGCGAAACAGCGCGTCGCCTCCTGCTGGTATCGCTCAAATGGATCAGCGGCGCGGAATACGTCCCGCGTGGTCGGGCGCTGCACGATCTTCTGGACGCTGTCTCTGTGGGGCGCGACATGACGTTGCAGGGCTGCCTTGTGGCGTCGCGAAAAGACCACCTTCGGATCACGCGCGAATGGAAGGCCGTCGCGTCGGAACGGTGCGAGGTGACGGACATCTGGGACGGACGATGGCGGGTCGAGGGGCCTGACATCGCGGGAGCTGAACTGCGCGCCTTGGGCAAAGAGGGCCTTTCCCACTGTTCAGAACGGCGGGAAACAGGCTTGCCAGCGGTGTCGATGATCGCTGGTCCCGCAGTCTGGAAAGAGGGCCAATTGCTTGCCGCGCCGCTTGCCGGGCTGGAAAACGGGTGGCGTGCGATGCTGGTCCGCGACGAAGAGGCATACTTCGCCTCTTTTTTATCGCATTGAAGTAAT
>JALQUE010000431.1 GCA_023260815.1 Roseovarius sp. | reverse complement strand
CTGGACCGGATGGAGATCATTCCGCTGGCGGGCTACACCGAGGACGAAAAGCGCGAGATCGCCAAGCAGCACCTGATTGCCAAGCAGATCAAGAACCATGGCCTGCGCAAGGGTGAGTTCGAGCTGGCGGATGATGCGCTGACCGATATCATCCGGCATTATACCCGTGAGGCCGGTGTGCGGAATCTGGAACGCGAGATCGCCAAGGTGGCACGCAAGGCGGTGACGCAGATCATCAAGGGTGAAACTAAGTCGGTGAAGGTCACGTCGGAAAATATCGACGATTTCCTTGGCGTGCGGAAGTTCAAGTATGGTCTGGCCGAGGAAAAGGATCAGGTCGGTGTCGTGACCGGGCTGGCCTATACGTCAGTCGGCGGGGAGCTTTTGAACATCGAAGCGGTGCGCCTGCCGGGCAAGGGCCGGATGAAGACCACCGGCACGCTTGGCGATGTCATGAAGGAGTCGATCGACGCGGCCAATTCCTATGTCCGGTCCATCGCACCCGAAATCGGCGTCAAGCCGCCGCGCTTCGAGAAGTGGGACATCCACGTCCACGTCCCCGAAGGCGCGACGCCCAAGGATGGGCCGTCGGCGGGTCTGGCGATGGTCACCTCGATCGTGTCGGTTCTGACGGGTATTCCGGTGCGCAAGGACATCGCCATGACAGGTGAGGTCACGTTGCGCGGCAATGCTCTGGCGATTGGCGGGCTGAAGGAAAAGCTGTTGGCGGCGCTGCGTGGCGGCATCAAGACGGTGCTGATCCCGCGTGAAAACGAGAAAGACCTGACCGAGATCCCGGACAATGTGAAAGAGGGGCTGGATATCATCCCTGTCGATCACGTCCGCGATGTGCTGAAACTGGCGTTGGTGCGTCAGCCGGACCCGGTGGAATGGGATGAGGAGGCCGAAGAGGCCGCCGCAGCCGAAGCCGCGTTGAAGGATAACGCCACAGGCAAAAGCGCCACGGCGCATTAGAGCGGCGCGACTTTCGCTGATGCCTCTGGGTAAAGGCGGAATGCTTTAGCCAGACAGCCCGTCGCGACGACAAAGATGGCCCTGCCGGATGAACTGGCGGGGCCTTTCCCGTTTTAGGGCCTTGGGATGGCGGGCAGGGCAGGGACAGCGCGGGACGCGGTCTTCCGTGGTCTTCTTGTGGTCAGATGCCCTTGCCGACGATGATCAGGATGACGGTGATCGCGGCGATCAGCCCGCCTACCTTGTCCGAGTCGGCCACGGCTTCGGCGGCGATGAGGTCCGGCGCGACAACGGGGTCCGATAGCCCCCCTGCCACTGCGGCGCCGCCGAGTGCGGCAAGAAGGAATACACTTGTGATTGCGGTCTTCATGGTGGTCCCCCTGTCAACATTTCGCGTGGCAAGTATGGCCCGTGTGAACGCCACGTCAACTCACAGCTAGCTTCGGGAAATCAATCAGGGTAACGTCATGACAATGACGTAACAATTGAGGCCCGATATGGCGAACCGGCAAAAGAACACTGCAAAGACAGGCAGTTCATCGACAAAGATCACCGGAACCACCGGCGCGGCGCCGCCAACGGCCACCCCGCAAACAGCCACCCCGCAAACCGCCCCTCCACAGCAACAGCCCGCCGCCACGGCACCCGTCAAGGCGCCCGAGCCGGCCACGGCCACGCCCAGCCTGTCGATCGTCACCGACATCCAGCCGCAAGAGGCGGGTGAGGAGATCAAGAAAAAAGAGCTGATCGATCTGGTGGTCGAACGTTCGGGCCTGAAGAAAAAAGACGCCAAGCCCGCGGTCGAGGCGGTGATTGATGTCTTGGGCGAGCTGATTGCCGAGGGGCGAGACCTCAATCTGCCGCCTCTGGGCAAGATCAAGCATCAGCGCACCCGCGACACGCCGAACGCCCGCATCATCATGCTGAAGGTCCGTCAGGGGAAATCCGGTTCGGCGGGGCAGGATAATGCAAAAGAGAGTGTTGCAGACGACGACGACTGACGCTAAACACCGCGCCAACGGGTGATTAGCTCAGTGGTAGAGCGCTTCGTTCACATCGAAGATGTCAGGAGTTCGAATCTCTTATCACCCACCATCTTCCTTTCTGTTTCGGTAAACCGATGCTTGGCAGGGCGTAGGCGCCTGGACTGATCGCGTCAGGCCATACTCTGACGGGGTGCACCGTTGCTCAGGCGGCGCGTCACGGTGCGCATCACCGACAGGCCAAAGCTTGGGTCTTCGAATTGCAGGCGCATGAAGCGCGTCTTGTCGATTTCGTACACAAGCCCGTCTTCGATGCAGCGTGCCGTCGCGGTGCGGGTTTCGGCATCGGTGAAGAACGCGATTTCGCCGAAGATGTCGCCGGAAGACATCTCGATTCCCGCCTCCTCGATCAGAACCCGGCCCGATGCGATGAAATAGAGCTTGTCCACCGGATCGCCGCGCTGGAAGATCATCGACCCTGCGGTGATCCGGCGGCGTTTCCCATAGGCTTTGATCACCGAGAAATCATCCGCTGTGCCGTCTTTCGCCTGACTGACGCGGGCGCGTAGGGACATGATCTGCCAAAGCCGGTAGCAATTGATGGGCAGCAGGGCCAGTTCCATCCCGAGAAGGGGCCAGAGCTGCAGAAAATAGGCGTAGAGCAGATAGGCGAGCGACGAGGCGATTGCGAAAATACGCAGCGGCACCATCGTGTTCATCGCATAGGTCGTCACGGTCAGGATCGACCCCAGCCAGCCGATGGCCGCGACCCAGTTCAAAGTCTCAAGATAAGTCATCAGTCCCCCGTTGCGCCAAGAGCACGCTTTTGCCGTTATGCGACACGTGCGCTTGGTCTTGTGAAATGTCCGTCACCCAAAGGCGTTTTGCACTGACCTTATTTTGCTGGGAAAACTTCGAACGCCTGCACCGATCACGCGATGCGCTGCGCTGCGTTACAAGAAAAGCGGCGGTTTCGGTCAGTTTTGGAAAAACCCTAACGCGTTTCGCGAAAAACCTGAATCACAGATTTTCGCGACATGCAGTGCTGCGTCCAATCGTTGCACGCGGTCCGCCTTTGGCGGATGCCTGAGCGTAAAGGCGGACTGCTATGGCAGAGGTTTGGTGCGGGTGCGGTCCTTGTCTGTGCAATCCTGGTGAATGTGCAAAGGAATAGGTGTCTTGATCGAGCGACGCCGCACATGGTAGGGGCTTGGCCCAGATTGATATATAGGGCCATGACCTTGGCGACCGAATTTACCGTGGATGCTGCAAGCCTCCGTGAAACAATCAGCCGGAACGACTGGTTCAATGTCGAGGATGTGCTGACCGAAACCGATCTGGTGACGCGGGTATGGGCGGATGAAATCGCCAATGCCGCATCGGATCATATCGCAGATAGCCGGTGGGAGGCGTTTGCCCTGGCCGGTATTCAGCAATATGCGAATGCCAATTCGTTGGCCGAGGTGAAGATCGCCAATCTGGTGAAACAGGCCGGGTATTCGCGCTCGACGTTCTTTCGGGTGTTCGACAATCTGACGAAATATCAGCTTCACCTGTATCAACTGGTGTCGCAGCTTTCGACCGAGGTGTATGCCAAGCGGCTGTTCGCCAAGCCCCGGCCACCGCTGGAGTTCGCAGAGTTCACGATCAACCTTTTCTATAGCGCCGATTGCACGATCCCCAACGACTGGGTGGCGACGCTATGGAAAAAATACGGGCATGTTGGCCATGAAAAGTTTCATCCTCAACTGAGTGATATTTCCAGAACCATTGCGCAATACACGCAGGAGCATCGGTCATTGGGCTATAATGAGCTTGCCGTGTCGGATGTTCACCCGGTCGTGTGCCTGTATGAGCGTGAGGTTCTTGAAAGCCGTCTGGGCGCACAGCCGTCGTTTCCTGCAGCCCGGCAGGCAAGACGCTGGAAGGATCTGTTGTTCGGGCTGGTTGCGGACAAGAGATGTCTGGGGCAGCAGTCCTTGTCGGGGAAGCGGGACGCGTCTTTTCTGAAATATTATTCGTCCTGATATCTTTCAGCAACACGCGCGCCGATGCCGGTAAGGTCATTTGGGCCATCCAGTAGGCACAATGCCCTAACTTTCGTTCGGATTTCCTGTCGAACGGTGCAAAGTTTGCGCGGCCTTGCCTGATGGCGCGAAAAGGCGAACAGCGCACCGTTATTTCAATCGACACATCGTTATTACACGCTAGGCGTGTTTTGTGGTATGTTAGGTTCACCCCCAAGCCGTGGAGCTGGAGACGTTATGAAACACAGTGGCAAACATGCCTTCGCCGATCCCGACAATGGGGTGCCCTCTGACGGGTCATCCCAAAACAGGTCGTGGCCATCGGGATGGTGGATTTTGCCTGCTGCGGCTTTGGGCTGTGTTGCATGGGTCTTCATCATCAGGGCGCTGTTACACCTTATTTTCTGAAACACACGGCGCTTGTCTGCGATGTCCGTCGTGTGATGGGGCTTGAGATGACATTCCAAACGTCCAACATCTGGCAAGCGGCCTGCGCCGTTGTGGTGGTCTTGACTGCGGTGATCGGAACTGTGCCGGCCAGCGCGACAACCGCAGGCTATCTGGAGCCGACGCTGCATATGGACCCGCCAAAGGCGGCACGCGAGTTGTGCGCGCAGTATGACTGGGCGTGTGCGGGGCAGGGCGGGTCGGTCGCGCCATCATCCGAGACGGAGCGGGCGCTGATCACGGAGGTCAACCGCCGTGTGAATACGTCCGTGCGCGCCGTATCCGACCGCCGCCAATACGGGCATGTGGATTATTGGACGCTGCCAAGCAAGGCCGGTGGGGATTGCGAAGATTATGCCCTTCTGAAGAAAAAAGAGCTGATCCGCCTTGGCCTTGATCCTGCAAAGCTGCTTCTGGCAACGGTGCTGGATCATAGCCGCACCCCGCATGCGGTTCTGATCTACAGATCGGATGCGGGCGATCTGGTGCTGGATAACCAGACCGACAAGATCATCGACTGGCGCGAGTCGGGGTATATCTTCCTCAGGATGCAAAACCCAAGTGATCCGCGTGTCTGGGTCGGTGGATTTCAGCCCCGGTGACGGCTGCCGGGTTCCCGTATCGGGCGGTTGTGCATGATTTCGGGGGGATTGTTCTTGCCATCAGAGGGCTTGTGAGCACCCCATGAAGGGATGTGCTGTGCTGCCTCTTGCGCGGGGGGGCGCACTTGGCTAAGACGCTGCCGACGGGTCGTTAGCTCAGTTGGTAGAGCGCTTCGTTTACACCGAAGATGTCGGGGGTTCGAGTCCCTCACGACCCACCATGATCCCCCCTAAATTTGCGATATATATTTGCCATGGCGTCTGCGTCTGTTTCTGCGTCTGTGGCGGGGCGGGTCATTGCACGCCGGTCGGGTGCTGTTTGGCGCGGCCGCGCAACAGGCCGCCGCGCCGGGGGTTTGTGGTTAGAGAATCGGTGACATTTGCTGCCAGCGTTCAAACCACTCGGGGCCTTCGACCGCCAGGATCATGAGGGCCGGCAGAACCACCAGAAAGCCGGTGATGATCAGCATGGCGCTGAAAAGTCCCTTGAACATCGCGCATCTCCATCTGTGTTGGACAAGTGTTTAGCATCCTGCAGATAGGGGCGCCCAAGCCCCGAGCAAGGGCCGCCGGACGGCCTGCGCTGCAGCGCCGCACCCCTGCATCCCGCAGCGTGTCGGGCATGGTCTTGGCGGTGGATCGTGCGGATGTCGAATTTTCCAAAACGGGCGCTTGACGCCACGCGGCGCTGCCCCTAAGAAGCG
>JALQUE010000395.1 GCA_023260815.1 Roseovarius sp. | reverse complement strand
CGGCAGGACGTGGCCTTCGTGATCGGCGGCGCCGATGGCATCGCCCCCGCGTTGCGCAACCGGGCGGATTTCGCCCTTTCCTTCGGGCGGATGGTCTGGCCGCATATGCTGGTGCGGGTGATGCTGGCCGAGCAGCTTTATCGCGCGACATCCATTCTGGCGGGCAGCCCCTATCACCGGGCATGACATACCGCCGTGCAACACCGCGCGGCGCGTTAACCCCGGTTATCCCCGCCTCAGCCACCGATGCGATACCGACGTGATACCGACGCGATGCCGATCACGTGACCCCGGGCATTTCCCAGTGATTTAACCCGATTCGCGCCCGACGCGGCGTTTCGGCGCTTCACCCCGCCGCCCACAAACGCTAGAACGCCCCCATCAAGGCGGAAGCAGGCAAAGAACATGAGTAGCGCAAAACCCGTTGTCCTGTGCATTCTCGACGGCTGGGGTCTGTCCGACAGGACCGAGGCCAACGCCCCCGTGCTGGCCGATACGCCGAATTTCGACCGTCTGATGCAGACCTGCCCACAGGCCACCCTGATCACGCATGGTCCCGATGTGGGCCTGCCCACAGGCCAGATGGGCAACTCGGAAGTCGGGCATACAAATATCGGCGCGGGCCGTGTCGTGGCCATGGATCTGGGCCAGATCGATCTGGCGATCGAGGATGGAAGTTTCTTTGAAAACAAGTCCTTGAAGGATTTCATCGCGCGCATGCAAGCCTCGGGCGGGACGGCGCATCTGATGGGGCTTGTGTCGGATGGCGGAGTACACGGGCATCTGAATCACATCCTCGCGGCGACCCGTGCGATTGCCGGGGCCGGGGTGCCGGTGGCGTTGCACGCCATCACCGACGGGCGCGACGTGCTGCCCAAATCCGCCCGCAGCTTTCTGGAACGGCTGGAGTCCGACCTGCCCCCCGGCGTCCGGATCGCAACGGTGATCGGCCGCTATTTCGCGCTGGACCGGGACAATCGCTGGGACCGCGTCCAAGAAGCCTATGAGGCGATGATCCACGCCAAGGGCGCCCGCGCCCGCACCGCCCGCACCGCTGTGACCAACGCCTATGCCCGGTCGGAAACCGACGAATTCGTGACCCCCACCGTGATCGGCGACTATGCCGGCCCGCAGGATGGCGATGGCTTTTTCTGCTTGAATTTCAGGGCCGACCGGGCGCGCGAAATCCTGTGCGCACTGGCCCAGCCGGGCTTTGACGCCTTCGATCCGGGGACAAGACCGGACTGGGCGGCGTTGCTGGGGATGGTCGAATATTCAGACCTCCACACCACGTTCATGCACACCGTGTTTCCCGCACGCGAGATCGTCAACACGCTTGGTGAATGGGTCGCCAAACAGGGCAAGCGGCAGTTCCATCTGGCCGAAACCGAGAAATACCCCCATGTCACCTTCTTCCTGAACGGCGGCAAGGAAGCCCCCGAACCCGGCGAAGAGCGGTACATGGCACCGTCGCCCAAGGTGGCCACCTACGATATGCAACCTGAAATGAGCGCCGCCGAAGTCACGGATCAGTTGGTCGCCGCGATCGCAGAAGGCTATGATCTGATCGTGGTCAACTATGCCAATCCCGACATGGTCGGGCATACCGGCGATCTGGCGGCGGCGATGGCCGCCTGCGAGGCGGTGGATCGTGGACTGGGCCGCGTGACGGAGGCGCTGGACACCCATGGCGGCGCGATGATCGTGACCGCCGATCACGGCAATTGCGAGGTCATGGTCGATCCCGAATCCGGCGGGCCGCATACCGCGCATACGCTGAACCCGGTCCCCGTCATCCTTGTGGGTGGACCGCAGGGGGCGCAGCTTGGCAAAGGAAGGCTGGCCGATCTGGCGCCCACGATCCTTCAGCTGATGGGCTTGCCCCAGCCCGAGGAAATGACTGGCCAGAGCCTGCTGTCATGAGGTGGCTTGCGGCGCTGGCATGGGTGCTTGTGGCCAGCGGCGCGACCGCTCAGACCGATCCTGCCGACGCCGCACGCGCCGCCGCCGACCGTCTGGAACAGGCAGGCGAGATGCTGACGGCCGCCGACAATGCGCGCAACCGGGTCAAGGCGCTGACGGAAACTGTCCAGTCCTATCAGGACGGCTTGCAGGCGATGCGCGAAGGCTTGCGCCGGGCGGCGATCCGCGAAGAGACCCTGAGCCGTGAGTTGCAAGCGCGCGAGGACGAGGTGGCGCAGTTGCTTGGCGTTCTTATGGCGATCGGCGATACGCCCGCCCCCGTGCTGCTGCTGCACCCGTCCGGGCCGGTGGGCACCGCGCGGTCCGGCATGATGATGGCGGATGTGACACCCGGCCTCAATGCACGCGCCGCCGATCTGCGCAAAACGCTGGAAGAGGTGACCATTCTGCGCGCTTTGCAACAAAGCGCCGTCAACACACTGCGCGACGGTCTGGAAGGCGTGCAGGAGGCGCGCACGGCGCTGAGCAAGGCGATCGCCGACCGCACGGACCTGCCCCGGCGCTTTACCGAAGACCCACTCAAGACCGCGTTGCTGATCGCCTCGACCGAGACGCTGGAGGGCTTCGCCAGCGGGCTGAGCGAGATCGCACAAAACGAGGTGCCCGGCAGCCTGCCCGGAATCGAGGACCGCAAGGGGCAACTCAACCTGCCGGTGGATGGCCGCATTCTGCGCCGCGCCGGAGAGGCCGATGCCGCCGGGATCACCCGGCCGGGGATCGTGATGGTGACGCGTCCTCGGTCACTGGTGACGACGCCCACCGCCGCAACGGTGCGCTATCGCGGCCCGCTGCTGGATTACGGAAACGTGATTATTCTGGAACCACAGGCCGGAATTTTGCTGGTGCTTGCCGGTCTTGACGTGGTTTATGGTGAAGCTGGACAGGTGCTTCCGGGCGGCAGCCCTGTTGGCTTGATGGGCGGCGCGGCGGGTGCGGATGACGTCATGCCGACCAGGGCAAGCCAGGAGACGGGTGCCAGACAGACGGAAACGCTCTATATTGAAGTGAGAGAAAACAACACTCCGGTAGACCCGCTGGAGTGGTTCAGGACAGACAAGGATGACTGATTGATGAAGAAATTCCTTATGGCCGCCGCTGCCGGAACGCTGGCCGGGATCGTCGTGACCACACAGGTGGCCGGCCCCCTGTTGGCTCAGGAAGCGGAAAAGCAAACCAATGTTTACGAGCAGCTTGACCTGTTCGGCGACATATTCGAGCGGATCCGGTCTCAATATGTCGAAGAGGTGGACGAAGGCGAGCTGATCGAGGCGGCCATCAACGGCATGCTGACCTCGCTTGATCCACATTCCAGTTACCTGTCGCCACAGGATGCCGCCGACATGCGCGTGCAGACCCGAGGCGAATTCGGCGGCCTTGGCATCGAGGTCACGCAGGAAGACGGTTTCGTCAAGGTCGTTTCACCGATCGATGGCACGCCTGCCGACAATGCCGGTATCGAAGCCGGGGATTTCATCACCCATGTGGACGGCGAAAGCGTTCTGGGCCTGACACTGGACGAGGCGGTCGAGATGATGCGCGGCCCGGTCGGCAGCGAGATCGTGATCACCGTGGTGCGCGAAGGCGAGGCGGAACCGTTTGACGTGTCGATCATCCGTGACACGATCACCCTGACCGCCGTACGGACGCGGACCGAACAGAACGCGGTCATCCTGCGCGTCACCACCTTCAACGATCAGACCTACAAGAACCTCGAAGAAGGTCTTGCCGAACAGATCGAAGCGGCCGGTGGGGCCGACAAGGTCAGCGGCATCGTTCTGGACCTGCGCAACAATCCCGGCGGTCTGCTGACCCAGGCGATCAAGGTGTCGGACGCGTTCCTGGACAAGGGCGAGATCGTCAGCACCCGCAGCCGCGACCCCGAAGATGGGGAGCGCTTCAACGCCACGGCGGGCGATCTGGCCAATGGCAAACCGATGGTCGTTCTGATCAATGGCGGCTCGGCCTCGGCGTCGGAAATCGTGGCGGGGGCGTTGCAGGATCATCATCGCGCAATCGTCGTGGGCACCAAAAGCTTTGGCAAGGGATCGGTCCAGACGGTCATGCCCCTGCGCGGCGATGGCGCCATGCGCTTGACGACAGCGCGCTACTACACGCCGTCGGGCCGGTCGATTCAGGCGCTTGGCGTCTCGCCGGACATCATCGTGGAACAGCCGCGCCGAAGCCCCGACGCCGAAGAGGCCGAGGAAGAAACCCGCGGCACCCGCTTCGAGGCCGATCTGCGCGGGCGTCTGGACAATGACAGCCTGTCCGAGGACGAGCGCAAGCAGATCGAAGACGAACGCGCCCGCGCCGAAGCCTCGGCCAAGCTGCGCGAGGATGACTATCAGCTGGCCTATGCCATCGACATCCTCAAGGGTCTGGCCACATTGGGCGGCGCTGCGGACTAAGCCATCTTTGACCATGAATGATCCGCCCGCCGGCCACCCGGCGGGCGGAGTGCGTTACGCCCGGCTTGACCCCGAATATCAGGTTCCGCAAAAGTGGCGCGCGCAACGAAAGGCCCAGAAATGACACCGGACGACATCGCCAGACTGCCCTATCGCCGCAATGTGGGGGTCATGCTTGTCAATGAAGATGGCCACGCCTTTGTCGGCCAGCGCATCGACCGCCAGCCGCATGATCCGCCGGCATGGCAGATGCCCCAAGGCGGCATAGATGCGGGCGAGGATCCGCGCGATGCGGCCCTGCGCGAGCTGGAGGAAGAAACCGGCGTCACCCGCGATCTGGTCACCATCGAAGCCGAGACCCAAGACTGGTTGCTTTACGAGTTGCCGCATGACCTTGTTCCACGCCTATGGAAAGGGCAGTTCCGGGGGCAGGAGCAGAAGTGGTTCCTGCTGCGCTTCCACGGCACCGACGATCAGGTCCGGATTGATGCCGACGATCATCAGGAATTCTCGGAATGGCGCTGGATGGCGCCTGAGGATCTGCTGGACAACATCGTGCCCTTCAAGCGCGGCGTCTATGAACGGGTGCTGGCGGCATTCGAGGACCGGCTTTGATCCGCGCGCTGGCGGGGCTGGCCCTGCTGGCGGCGATGGCCGGTCCGGCGCTGGCGCTGTCCTGCCTGCCGCAAGACATCGCGCGCACCTATGCCGAAGCCGATCAGGCCGATGAGACCTATATCGTCGTCCGTGGGGTTCTGGTGTTTGACGAAACGGCCCTGCCGGTGCCTGACATGTCCCGCCAACACGAGATTCCACCCGACACCGAGATACCGGCGCATCTGACCGGGCACGCGCTGATGCAGGACGGCTTCACCAAGCCCTTCGACCGCCCGATCACGCTGAACGTGCAATGCTTTGGCCCGTGGTGCGCCGGGGCGACCTCGGGGATCGCGTATCTGGGATTTCTGGAACAGCGCGACGAGGGCTATAGCCTGACGGTCACGCCCTGCGGCGGCTTTGGGTTTCCCAAGCCATCGGACAGGATGCTGGAAAGGGTGCAGACCTGCTTTCGCGGTGGCCCCTGCGCGCCGGACAGCTTTCAATGAGGCCATGACCGGCTGAACAGGTGGCGTTGGGCATATCGGGACTCGCAAAAGAACAAAACGTGAATATAATGTATCCCTGTCATGTTTGCCGAGCTGTCCATCACATCGAATTTCACCTTTCTCACCGGGGCGTCGCACCCCGAGGAGTATGTGCAGCGTGCCGCCTGTCTGGGTCTGCCCGCCATCGCCATCGCCGATGACAATTCGGTGGCGGGGATCGTGCGCGCCCATGCCGCCGCCCGCGAGATCGCCCGACAGGTGGCCGAACGACAGGCGCTTGAGGCACGAGACGGCCCCATCGGACCGCCTGCACCGGCTGGGAAAGCCCCTGAAAGACCGGACTGGGCCAATGCCCCCCGCCTGATCCCCGCCGCACGGCTGTGTCTGGTCGAGGGCGTCACGCTGACCGCGCTGCCACGGGACCGCACCGGCTGGACCAGCCTGTGCCGGATGCTGACAACAGGCCGGCGGCGGGTGGAAAAGGGTGCCTGCCACCTGACGCTGGACGACGTGCTGCAAGGCGCCGAAGGGCTGGAGTTGTTGCTGCACCCGCCCGGTCCGGAACAGGCCGCCGACTGGCGGGCACAGGCGCGGCGGCTGATCGGACGACTGGGGGCGCAGATGCATCTGCTGATCGCGCCGGAATATGACGGGCAGGATGCTGCGCGCTTCAACAGGCAGGCCAAGCTGGCGCACCGGCTGGGCCTGCCCCCCGTCGCCTCGGCCTGTCCAAGGATGCATCACGGGCGGCGGCGCAAGCTGGCCGATGTGATGACCGCGATCCGGCAGGGGCGGCGGGTGGACGATCTGGGCCGGGGCGCGCTGGCCAATGCCGAATGCCGCCTGCGCAGCAAGGCCGAGATGCTGCGGCTGTTCGCCGGACACGAGGCCGCGGTACTCCGGGCCGGTGAGATCGCCGCGCGGCTGTCCTTTTCGCTGGACGCGCTGCGTTACGAATACCCAAGCGAGGTCGCGAATGGCGAAACCCCGGCCGAGCGTCTGCGACGGCTGGCGCTGAAGGGGCTGGACTGGCGCTATCCGCATGGGGCGACCGACAAGGTCCGTGCGATGCTGGAGCATGAACTGACCCTGATCGGCAAGCTGCGCTATGAGCCGTATTTCCTGACTGTGCATGACGTGGTGGCCTTTGCGCGATCCCGCGATATCCTGTGTCAGGGGCGCGGATCGGCGGCCAATTCGGTGGTCTGCTATTGCCTTGGCGTCACCTCGGTCAGCCCCGAGATCGGCACCATGGTCTTCGAAAGGTTCGTGTCAGAGGCGCGTGACGAGCCGCCCGATATCGACGTTGATTTCGAACACGAGCGCCGCGAAGAAGTGATCCAGTGGATCTATGACCGCTATGGCCGGCATCGTGCGGGGCTGTGCGCCACCGTGATCCATTATCGCGGCAAGCGTGCCATCCGCGAGGTGGGCCGTGCCATGGGCCTCAGTCAGGACACCATATCGGCGCTGTCCTCGCAGCTATGGGGGGTCTTTTCCTCGGGGCAGGTGGCGCGTGACCGGATGCGCGAGATCGGCCTTGATCCCGATGATCGCCGCCTGTGTCAGACCATGGAACTGGTCGACGAGATCGAAGGCTTTCCCCGGCATCTGTCGCAGCATGTCGGCGGCTTCGTCATCACCGAAAGGCGGCTGGACGAACTGGTGCCGATCGAAAATGCCAGCATGGCCGAGCGCACCGTGATCTGCTGGGACAAGGA
>JALQUE010000285.1 GCA_023260815.1 Roseovarius sp. | reverse complement strand
TGCGCTGTCTGTGCCAAGGAAGAACCGCGGATTTCCCGAAATTGCGGCTTTGCGAAGCGCTTCTTGATGGGTAGCGCGTTTGGCCACGGGCAGGCAGTAGTAATGCGGCTTGATCCCCCCCACCAAGATATGGTTGCGGTTGATTATCAGGTGATGCGTGGTGATCGTGCCGCCCAGATCGCGATCCTGGGATGTGACATAGTCGACCCCGTCGCGCGTCGTGATATGTTCCATGATCACGCGCAGGCCGGGTGTGGCGCGGCGGATCGGATCCAGCACGCGGTCGATGAACACCGCCTCGCGGTCGAAGATGTCGATCTCGGGGTCGGTCACCTCGCCATGCACGCACAAGGGGCAGCCGGCCTCGGCCATGGCCTCCAGCACGCCGCGCACCTTGTCAAAATCGCGCACGCCGCTGGCCGAATTGGTGGTGGCCCCGGCAGGATAGAGCTTGACCGCGGTGATCAGACCTTCGGCATGGGCGCGCACCAGATCCGCGGGGTCGGTCTCTTCCGTGAGGTAGAGTGTCATGAGCGGCGTGAACGCGGCGCCCTCGGGCATGGCGGCCAGGATGCGATCGCGATAGGCGCGTGCATCGGCGGCGGTCACCACCGGGGGCACCAGATTGGGCATCACGATGGCCCGTGCGAAATGCCGGGTGGTTTCAGGCAGGACAGCCCGCAGCATCGCGCCATCGCGCAGATGCAGGTGCCAGTCGTCGGGGCGGGTCAGGGTCAGGGTCGCGCTCATGACGCGAGGCTTTACACAATCGCGCGGCGCGCCGCCAGACTGCGCGTGTGCAAAAAGACCCAAAGGCCGGGCCGGCGCTCAAGGGGCGTCCGCCAGGGGGCTGGTCAGTCGATCTCGCGCGGCGGCATCGGCAGGTCCTTGGTGTCGGCTGCGGCAAAGGCGGTGCGCATCGCGCGGCGAAAGCGCGGCCCCGGTATCTCGCGCATCACCGCCTGGCTCCAGAGGGCCACCAGATAAAGCCGGTTCTCGCGCTCCAGCCGCGCCAGAACCCGCTTGAGATAGGGCACATGCCCGCGCCGCGCCCGGAACAGCCGGGCAAGGCTCAGCCGGTTCAGCTTGCCGGAACTGACCTGCGCAAGGATGCGCAGCAGCACATCCATCTCGGTCAAGGCCTGTTCCAGCCGCGAGCCCAGGAACCGCACCCGGAACTTGGTGACATTGTGCCGGGTGAACAGGGCCGCATGCATCGCGTCCAGCGCGATCTCGGGATCATAGAGCACAAAGGCGTGCTCGGCCGCATCCAGCATGTCGGGCGCGTACCCATAGCGGTCGTCGAACGCCACCCGGCGCATCTCGGCATAGCGGTCGTCCCATTCCGTGATGCGCGGATCCAGCGTGGCCTGCGGGCGCAGCGCCACCACCTTGGCACCGGGGGCCGCCACCGAAAACGCCGCCGCCGCATAGCCGCAGGCGCCCTCGCCGTAAAAGATCACCTGCTCGAACTCGTCGAAAAACCCGTCATCCACCAGCCTGTCGAAATAACCATAGACGGTCCGGTCGCGGAACCACGTCTCGCCATCGCAGAGCAGGCACAGATGCGACCAGCCCAGCGCCTTGACCATGCTCCAGCCCAGGGGGTGTTCGGTCTGCGACAGGCCCAGAATGGACTGACGGCTCTCGAAGCTGACCAGCAGGGTGGGCTTTTCCTCGACGAAAATCGCCGCGTGCCGCGGTCCCAGACGCTCCACATAGCCGTCGTCTCCCGCCACCTCCTCGGCCGCCCGCAGCCAGGACACCCAGTCCAGCCCGTTAAAGGAAGTGTCAAAGGGGGGCGGGCTGTCCTGCATCGGGTCTTGTCCTCAAGGGGCGGTGGCCGCTGGCAACGGCTCTCTTGCCGCCGGGATAGGCCGCAATCTGGGCGAAAGTTTGGAATTTCCAAGGGCTTTGTGGTGCGCCTTGCAACCGATCCTCAGGGGCGGCACCTTGACGATCACCTGCCCGCCATGCACTTCATGGCGCAGGATCATGGGACGCACGGAGGCGCAGATGAACAAACCGGTGTCGATCGACGCGGTGCAGGCGATGTTGACCGGGCAGGGCTATGTCTGCGACCGCGCGCTCGGCACGGTGGTGTTCCTGGCGCTCACCCTGGGCCGGCCGCTCTTTCTGGAAGGCGAGGCCGGGGTCGGCAAGACCGAGATCGCCAAGGCCATCGCCACCGGGCTTGGCCGCCGCCTCATCCGCCTGCAATGCTACGAGGGGCTGGATTCCGCCAGCGCGGTCTACGAATGGAATTTCGCCGAACAGATGATCGCCATCCGCACCGCCGAGGCGATGGGGTTCGAAGGGGCCGGCGCCGACCGCACCGCTCTCAAGGACGAGCTGTTTACCGAAGACTATCTCATCGAACGCCCGCTCCTGCAGGCGATGCGCCCGCAGGATGGCGGCCCGCCGGTGCTGCTGATCGACGAACTGGACCGCACCGACGAGCCGTTCGAGGCGTTTCTGCTCGAGGCGCTCAGCGATTTTCAGGTCACCATCCCCGAACTGGGCACCATCGCGGCGCCCGCGCCGCCGATCGTGATCCTGACCTCCAACCGCACCCGCGAAGTGCATGACGCGCTCAAGCGGCGCTGCCTTTATCATTGGGTTGGTTATCCCGATGCCAAGCGCGAACTTGAGATCGTCAAGGCACGGCGCCCGGCGGCTTCTGACACACTTGCCAAGGAGGTC
>JALQUE010000216.1 GCA_023260815.1 Roseovarius sp. | reverse complement strand
AACGGTGGCTCAGGATGAAAGCCTCTGCACGAGAGACAGATGTTTCTTCGCGGGCGGAAAGCCCGGTTACGTATGCGTTCATTGGTCATCTCCAATAGACCCGGCCATTCCGATTGCTCGGCACAGACCGCTCACTTCTTTCAGAGACGTTACCGTCGCTACGTAACCGCGTGGGTGCAGGTCCTGCTTGCCCACCTCGCCAGAGGCGCGTGCGTTGGCGTCACTAAGCGGGGAAATGGAGTCGAATTCGAGTCGGTGCAATAGAAAATATTGCGCTGCCTAAAAATTTTTTGGTCAGCGTTACCGTCGCAAACACAGCACAGGGCTATCATCCGACGCCATTTCTGCTCCGCAAAACGCACAGCGCCACTGTCCCGGTGCAGTGCGTCTCCAGCGACATTCCCGCGTCAGCGTCGTCGTCTTGCGCCGCCAGTACAGGTAAGCCAGCACACCGAGCAGGAGAAGGATCAGGAGGAGGGGCATGGGACCTGTGTAGTCATCTCATCGAAAAAGACGAACGAATCCGCGGAAAACGAAACGGGGCTGGCACAATCACCAGCCCCGTCATGACACCAATTTTACCAGATGGTAAAACCGCGGTTCAGTCGGCCATCAAACGTGCCGCTCGACCATCATCTTCTTGATCTCGGCGATCGCTTTGGCCGGGTTCAGACCCTTGGGGCAGGTCTTGGCGCAGTTCATGATCGTGTGGCAGCGATACAGCTTGAAAGGATCTTCCAGCTCGTCCAACCGCTCACCCGTGGCTTCGTCACGGCTGTCGATGATCCAGCGATAGGCGTGCAGCAGGGCTGCCGGCCCAAGATACCGGTCACCGTTCCACCAATAGGACGGACAGGACGTTGAGCAGGACGCGCACATCACGCACTCATACAGACCGTCCAGTTTCTTGCGGTCCTCGATCGACTGCTTCCACTCTTTCGCCGGACGGTTCGTCTTGGTTTCCAGCCACGGCATGATACTGGCATGCTGCGCGTAGAAATGCGTCAGATCCGGGATCAGATCCTTGACGACCGGCATATGCGGCAGCGGGTAGATCTTCACGTCACCCTTGATCTCGTCCATGCCATAGATACAGGCCAGCGTGTTGATCCCGTCAATGTTCATCGCGCAAGAGCCACAGATCCCCTCACGGCACGAACGACGGAAGGTCAGCGTCGGATCAATCTTGGTCTTGATATAGATCAGCGCATCCAGAACCATCGGGCCGCAATCGTCCGTATCGACGAAATACGTATCCACGCGCGGGTTCGCGCCATCATCCGGGTTCCAGCGGTAGATCTGGAACTTGCGCACAGTCTTGCCGGCCCCTTCGGGTTTGGGCCACGTCTTGCCCGTCGTCATACGGGAGTTCTTGGGCAATCTGAATTGTACCATTTTCTACTCCTTTCAGCCGCCCAACAGGGTCAGGCTATTTGCGGCGATACATTGCACGGCCTCCGGGCGCTGTGCGATGCCGACAATCTCTTGCGCGACCTCGGGGGTCACTCCGGTGACACTGGCCCCGGCGATGCTGACGATCTCGCGCGCCGAGGCAGCGTCAATGATGCAGTCGGTGACAGGTGCAGCATTCACACCGGGAAACCTGTCTGAAACCACGGTGTTGACCACGGCCTTGGCCCGCTCTCGCGCGAAGTCGTCGGCCATCTGATTGGTGGCCTGACACCCGCTCAGCGCCGCAAGGGCAAGACAGGCCGCGCCCAACCGCATCAGAATGTCCGCTCTTTCGGGGCGATCTTCTTCAGGCTGATGCCGCCCTGCTCTTCGGTCGTCAGCGGGGCCTCGATGATCGGGCGATAGCTGAGGTCCGTATTGGCGCCATCGACCCTTGCAATCGTGTGGACGCGCCACTTGGTGTCATTGCGCTCGGGGAAGTCCTCATGGGCATGCGCCCCACGGCTTTCCTTGCGCGCCTCGGCACCGGCGATAGTGGCCAGCGCGTTGGGCATCAGGTTGGTCAGTTCCAGCGTTTCCATCAGGTCCGAGTTCCACACGAGGCTACGGTCCGTCACCTTCAGGTCAGCCATCTTGGCCGCGATCGCGGTCATCTTCTCAACACCTTCGGCCAGCGTCTTCGAGGTGCGGAACACCGCCGCGTCGTCTTGCATGGTGCGCTGCATCTCAAGCCGCAGATCGGCCGTGGGCACGGCACCGTCCGCATGGCGCAGCCCGTCGAAGCGATCCATCGCCTTGTCCACCTGCGCCGCGTTGGTCGCTGGCACCGCGGCCTCACGATCCACCACATCGCCCGCACGGATCGCCGCCGCACGGCCAAACACCACAAGGTCGATCAGCGAATTCGATCCAAGCCGGTTCGCACCATGCACGCTGGCGCACCCGGCCTCGCCCACGGCCATAAGGCCCGGCACGATGGCGTTGGGGTCTTTCTTGGTCGGGTTCAGCACTTCACCCCAGTAATTCGTCGGGATGCCGCCCATGTTGTAATGGACTGTCGGCAGCACCGGGATCGGCTCTTTTGTGACATCCACCCCCGCAAAGATGCGCGCGCTTTCCGAGATACCGGGCAGGCGCAGTTGCAGCGCCTCTTTCGGCAGGTGGCTGAGGTTCAGGTGGATATGGTCACCATGCGCGCCCACGCCCCGCCCCTCGCGGATTTCCATGGTCATCGAGCGGCTGACATAATCGCGCGGCGCCAGATCCTTGTAGTTGGGCGCATAGCGTTCCATGAAACGCTCACCTTCCGAGTTGGTCAGATATCCCCCCTCGCCGCGTGCGCCCTCGGTGATCAGACAGCCCGACCCATAGATGCCCGTCGGGTGGAACTGCACGAACTCCATGTCCTGAAGCGGCAGACCCGCACGCGCCACCATGCCGCCACCATCACCGGTGCAGGTGTGGGCGCTCGTCGCGCTGAAATAGGCACGGCCATAACCGCCCGTCGCCAGCACCACCATCTTGGCGTTGAAGACATGCATCGTGCCGTCGTCCAGCTTCCAGCAGAT
>JALQUE010000060.1 GCA_023260815.1 Roseovarius sp. | reverse complement strand
GTCTCGACGTCCTCACCCATCCACCCGAACAGCGACGCCACCGCCGAGGGCGCGCGTTCGGCATAGGACACGGTCGTGACAAGCACGGTGTTAAGCTGCGCCAGCAGGATCGACGACAACACCAGCAACGCCGTCGAGATCAGCACCAACGCCGCGATCGAGGCCAGCCAGTTCGGCACGCCAAAGCGCCCGACCCTCTGACGCGCAATAAACCGGATCACATCGGATGTCAGCGCGAACAGGATGATCGCCACCGCCAACGAGATCAGCAGAAACCGCGCCTGAACCAGCATGAACAGCACCACCGCGAACGCGATGATGACAAGCGCCGTGGTTCTCACCCTGGCGTGGTTCTCCGTGTCTCCCAGACTACTCTGAGGGGGTTTGCCGTTGCTTCCGTCTGCCATTGTTCAGATCACGTGTCCGATCCCGGATGTTGCATCAACTATGGGCGGCGGGACGACGGGTTACAACCCGCACCCGCTCCACAGACCTCGCAGACGACCTCGCAAAGCCCACCGACAGCCCCCTTTGCCCAATACGCAGGCACGCATCACGACCGGGTCTCGCATCTTCCAAACGGCCCACTGCCTCAGACCACCCGGATCCAGTTCATCATCCCCGACATCTGGTGACTGGGCATGTGACAGTGGAACATCCAGTCGCCGGGCGCTTCGGCCACAAAGGCGATCTCTCGGGCCTCGTTCGGCGCCATGAGGATCGTATCGCGCCACGGCCCCAGCGTGCCATCGCCGCTGACCTCCCGAAAATGCATCCCGTGCAGATGCATCGCATGGCTGAACGCCGTCCGGTTCGTCATCGGAATGCGGATCGTCTCGCCCAGAAACGCATCCACCAGCGGCGCCTCCCCCATCCCGGCCATGCCGTTGAACGCCCAGAACTGCCCGGCCTCGGCCAGCGCGCGCATCTCCATCTTGTTGCCCCGCCAGACCGCGCCCTCCGGCAGCCCGCGCATCGCGCCCCCGTCCATGACCAGCGGCACAGCCCGCGCCCCCTCCAGGTCCAGAACCGGCATGTCGTTGGGCGGCAGCGCGGCCGGTGCGGCGCGCGCGGCGCCCCCCGGCCCGGTCACATCGAACCCCGCCAGCGCATAGGTCCCATCCCGCTCCACCGACGCAATCAGCGCCTCCTCCCCCGGCTCGGCCAGCAGATCGACCAGCAGATCGGCGCGCTGCGCCGGGGCGATCACCACCTCCTCGATCTCCCCCGGCACCTCCAGCGGCATCCCGTCCAGCGCCGCCAGCCAGACCCGCATCCCCCGGAACCTCAGCGTGAATATCCGCGCCGTCGCCGTGTTGACCAGCCGCAACCGCAGCCTCGCCCCCTTGGCAGCCTTCCGGCGATACTCGGGCTGCGCATTCACCGTCACGTAATTGCCCAGCCGTCCGGCGTGGGACATATCGTGCCAGGCTCCGAAATCATCGCGGATCACCGCATCGCTCGCCATCCGCCAATCATCCAGCACCAGCACCTCGTCGGCGTCCACATCGGGCCGCGCGCCCTCGGGTTCCTCGACCACCAGAACCCCCGCCAACCCGCGCGAGATCTGCTCGACCGAATGGGCATGCGGATGATACCAGAACGTCCCCGCATCCCGCAGCGCAAAGCGGTACTCGAACGCCTCTCCCGGCCGCACCGGCGCCTGCGTCAGCCCCGGCACCCCGTCCATCTCGTTGGGCAGGCGCACCCCATGCCAATGGATCGTGCTCTCCTGTTCGACCAGCGCGTTCTCCAGCCGGACCTCCAGACCCTGCCCCTGCACATGGCGCAAGGTCTGCCCCGGCAACCGCCCGTTATAGGCCCAGACCTCGGTTTCAGGATAGCCATCCGGGGCCAGTTGCACCCGCGCCGGCGCTGCCCTCAGCACCGTTGACGCCGCCGCCGCGGCGTGGCTGCCCAGCCCAAGCACCGGCAGCGCGGCGGCCCCGGCAATCACCTCCCGACGGTTCGGCATCTGTCGCTCTCTCCCTGGTATCCCCGGTTGCATATGGTGCGTGTCCGCACCAATTGGTCAAGGCCTTCGCCCCGATCTCTCACCGCTTGCGCCGCCCACCCGGCGTTTTGGAATGAAACGAGGGCGGCCGCCTGGCCACCCAGGCAATGAACCGGGCCAGCCTCGGATGCGCGCGCAGCGCCTCGATCGTGGCATAGTCGCGCGCCAGTTCCGCCTCGGTCAGCGTGGCGTGGATCTCGTTATGGCATATCTGGTGCAACAGAACGGTCGGTCCGCCCTTGCCACCCTTCAGCTTGGGGATCAGGTGATGCAGGCTCTGCCTTGCCTCCGGCGGAATGGGCCTCAGGCATAGCGGGCAGCGCGGGCAAACCGGATGATCCATCGCTTTTCCTTGATCCTCGTCGATGTTGCGGGCAAGAGGATGGACCGGCGACAGACATTTGCAAGAGGTGCGTCATGCCTCCCCACAGACCCAACCACGGGCCCCCGCCTCAGATACCGCCACAGACCCCGCTCGCGCCATGACCGACGCGCTTGTCATCGGCGCCGGGCCGGCAGGTCTCATGGCCGCTCAGGAATTGGCCCTCGCAGGTCACGCTGTCACCCTGGCCGAGGCCAAACCCTCCGTCGCGCGCAAATTCCTCATGGCAGGCAAATCCGGCCTCAACCTCACCAACGCCGCCCCGTTCGACGCCGTCCTCGCCACCTTCGGCGCAGCCGCCCCCGCCCTGCGCCCGATGCTGACCGAGTTCGGCCCCGACCAGATCCGCCAATGGGCGCAAGATCTCGATCAGCCGCTGTTCACCGGCTCCACGGGCCGGGTCTTTCCCGTCGCGATGAAAGCTTCGCCGCTGCTGCGCACATGGCTCTCGCGGCTCGACGCTCTGGGAGTGCGGATCGAGACGCGCTGGCGCTGGCAGGGCTGGGACACGGCGGGCGCCGTGCTCTTCGACACAGCAGGCGGGCCACACAGCCTCTCGCCCGGCGTCACCGTGCTGGCCTGCGGCGGCGCAAGCTGGGCGCGGCTGGGATCGGACGGGGCTTGGGCGGCACGCCTGCCCGCCCCCCTGCTGGCCCCGTTCCAGCCCGCCAATATGGGGCTCTGCGTGGATTGGTCGGATCACATGGCGCGCCATTTCGGCACCCCCCTCAAGGGTGTCGCCCTGACCTCCGATGGGCACATCTCACGTGGCGAGATCGTGATCTCCGCCACCGGCCTCGAAGGTGGCGGGCTCTACGCGCTCTCGGCCCCGCTGCGCGAGGGCGCGGCCCTGACGCTCGATCTCGCCCCCGACCTCTCCACGGATCAGCTCCGACAGCGCCTGTCGCGCCCGCGCGGCAAGGCCAGCCTGTCCAACCACCTGCGCAAGACCCTGAAACTCGATCCCGCCAAACAGGCGCTCCTGATGGAATTCGGACGCCCCCTGCCCACCGATCTGGCGCCCCTCCTCAAGGCGCTGCCGATCCGCCACAGCGGCCCGCGCCCCATCGAAGAGGCAATCTCCACAGCCGGCGGGCTGCGCTTCGACGCGCTCGATGCCACCCTAATGCTCCGGGACCGCCCCGGCACCTTCGCCGCCGGCGAAATGCTCGACTGGGAGGCGCCGACCGGCGGCTATCTGCTGACCGGATGCCTCGCCACGGGCCGGTGGGCAGGCCGCGCCGCCGCCGCCTGGCTGCGCCGATCACGCTGACGGCGCCCGGTCCCGTCTTCTTCTGGCCGGAAATATCCCAGGGGGTCCGGGGGACAGCGTCCCCCGGCGCGACAGGTCACGGCAGCGCGGCGGCCCGCACGAACGCCTCCCGGCCCGTCAGGCGCGCGGTATAATCGGCCAGCACCTCGTCGGGCTCGGGAAACCCGGCCTTTCCGGCCCACAACAGACAATGCGCCAGCAAGATGTCCGGCAACAGCATCTCCTCGCCCATCAGGAAGGACTGCCCCTGCAGACCCGCCGACAGCCGGTCCAGATTGCGGGCATATTCCCATTTCAACGGCTCCTTGACCTGCGGCACCCGGTGTTCTTCGGGCAGCACGAAGGTGTGGCGCGCGGCGGTCCACAACACCGCATCCACATCATCCAGGACCTGATGCGTCAGCGCATCCTGACGGGCGCGCGCGATCGTGCCCGCGGGATGGGTGAACAGGCCATGCTTGTCCGCAAGGTAGGTCATGATCGCGGTCGAATCGGTCAGCACCGCATCGCCGTCGCGCAGCGCCGGGATCTTGCCCGACGGGTTGGCCGCCAGCGCCTCTTCGCTGCGCGGGGCCACCGCGATATGCTCATAGCGCTGGCCCATCTCTTCCAGAAGCCACAGAACGCGGAACGCCCGGCTCGCGCGGGTGCCGATGACCTGATACATGCAATGTCCTTTCTCGGGATTGGGCTCGATCCGTCACCTTGGCGCAGCCCTTGCGCCTTGGCAAGCGCCCGCCCCGGTTACCACGGGGTTTCACCGATCCCGCACCGACGCGATACCGACGTGATACCGATGCGATGCCGAATGGATATTTTCCATAACTTTCAGCTTGTTAACCCCGATTCGGCACTTTGATCAGCGCGCCGCCATCATCGCCAGCCGGATCAACGTGCGCTCCACCAGCGCCATCGCCGGCGCGTGCTGCCCCGCCGACCGCAACTCCAGGTCCGTGTCGGTCAGAAACCCCAGCGCATCCTGCAGTTTCTGCGCCCCCCAGCCCTGTGCCTGCCGTACCATCCGGTCACGCCTCGGCCCAAAGACCGGCGGCTTCACCCGCCCGATCCCCTGCGCCGGTCCCCCTGGGTCCGACGCCGCCGCATAAAGCGTCCGAAAATGCCGGGTCGCCGAAATGCACAAAGTCACCGGCTGCACCCCCTGCGCGCGCAGCCGTTTCATCATCGGCCCGATCTCGCCCGACCGCGCCTCGGCCACGATGTTCAAAATGTCGTCCAGCTCGGCCTCGGTGGAACTGGGCGCACAGGCCGCCACATCCTCCGATGACAGAGGATCAGAATCGTCCAGCTTGAAAAGTCCTATTTTTTCCATGGTTTGCCGGAAATCACCCGGGTCCAGCTCATGCGCCAGAGCCGTCAGATCGCGCATCGCCTCGCTGCCGATATTGGTCAAGCCCACGCGTTTCAGCGTGGCCTCGATCTCGGCACGCGATGGAGGGTCATCATAGATTGCGGCGGCATAAGCGTTGGGGTGCCCCTCGAACAGCTTGCGCAATTTCGACGCAGGCTTGAGCTGCCCCGCAGTCACCACGACCTGCGCATCCCCCTCGCGCCACTCAGCCAGCGCGTCGATGATGACCGGGGCGATGGTCTCGCTCGCATCCTCCACGAAGGCGACGCGCGGACCTGGGAAAAAGCCCTGTGCCTTGACCGCATCCAGCAGCATCGCGGGATCCTTGCGCAGCTCGGCTGCGGGAATACGGGTCAGCCGCATCTCCTGCTCGCCCTGCGGCCCGATCAGTGCCGCGATCACCTCCTGCCGCCTCAGCGCCACGCGCATCCCGTCCGGCCCATAGATCAGCAGCCCGGTCCGTCCTGCCTCGGGCCTCGCGAAATAGCCCGGCGCATCGCGTCCCGACAGTTTCATGTGTCGCCCAAAAGCGTCATGTGTCAAACGTGTCCGAAGCCGCCACCAGACGCGCAACCAATTGATCCGCAAGGATAACCACGATGCGCTGTACGGCGGCACGGCGCGCGGCCTCGGTCGCGACAGTGGTGTCGGACGCCGCGAAACTGGTGAAATTGTCGACCTTGCCCGAGGTCAGAACCTCACCGGTCGCCACGTCGCTCAGGGAATAGGTGACATTCCCGAGCATGTTGTAGCGGGTAATCAGGTTCAAACGCGAAATTGCGACCGCAGATTCGCTCACCTCGATCCCATAGGCCAGTTGGTAGCGTGGGTCACTGGCCCGGCCCAGTCGATCTTCGAGTTCGCGTGTCATCAGATAGCCGGCCCTGCCCGACGGCTCGGAGACCTCAACCGCGTTGCGCAACCGAACAGCCGAGCCGGATGGCCCATAAGCCGGTGTAAATCCGCACCCCGACAGCAGCGCCGCCGCTGCAATCGCGGGGGGTCCGACAAGAAAAATTCGGCGATTAAACGACGACATTGACGATCCGGCCGGGGACAACGATGACTTTCTTGGGCTGGGCCCCATCCAGCGCCTTGATCACAGCATCCGTTGCCAGCGCCAGTTTTTCAACCTCGGACTTGTCCATATCCTTGGGAACGCTGATTTCTGCCCGGCGCTTGCCGTTGATCTGGATGGGCAGGATGACAGTATCATCCACCAGCATGGCCTCATCGGCCTGTGGCCAGGCCGCCTTGGCGACAAGCCCCGCGCCCCCCAGAACCGACCACAATTCCTCGGACAGATGCGGGGTCATCGGCGACATGAGCTGCACCAGCGCGCGGGCCGCCTGACGCCGCGCCTCGCCGCCCGCCTGCGATCTGGAAAGCGCGTTGGTAAAGGCATAAAGCCGCGCGATCGCGGCGTTGAAGCCAAACGATTCCACCCCGCCTGTCACATCATGAATGGCCTTGTGCATCTCGCGCAGCAGCGCCTCGTCATCCGCGTTCGGCGCGGCATCGCTGACGGCGGCCTCGGTGACAATCCGGTGCACGCGTGCGAGGTGCTTGTACGCCGCCTCGGCACCCGCGGCGGTCCATTCCACGTCACGCTCCGGCGGGCTGTCCGATAGCACGAACCAGCGCGCGGTATCGGCCCCGAAAGCACGGATGATGGTGACGGGATCAACGACATTCTTCTTGGATTTCGACATCTTGGCCGAGGGAATGATCTCGACCTCTTCGCCGGTGGCGATCAGCTTGCCACCCTCCACATCTTCGGGAAGGTGATAGACGGGCCGGCCATTACCGTCACGGGTCTGATAGATTTCGTGGGTCACCATGCCTTGGGTGAACAGCGCATCGAACGGCTCGATCGCCTTGGCGGGCAAATGGCCTGTCCGGTGCATCGCGCGGGCGAAGAACCGCGAATAGAGAAGGTGCAGGATCGCATGTTCGATCCCGCCGATATACTGGTCGACATTCATCCA
>JALQUE010000036.1 GCA_023260815.1 Roseovarius sp. | reverse complement strand
AGGCAGGGCAGGGCAGCCGCCTGTTGGCGGCCAATGGCGGCACCCTGTTTCTGGACGAGATATGTTCCTGCCCGTTGCAGGTACAGGCCAAGCTGCTGCGCGTGATCGAGGACAAACAGATTTTACCCACTGCGGGTGGCCCTGCTATCCCGCTTGCGTTCCGCGTGGTGTCGGCCACGAACGAGGATCCCGAGCAGGCAGTTGACGAAGGTCGCCTGCGCCGTGATCTGTTGTTTCGACTGAACACCATGATGCTGAGCCTGCCAACCCTGCGTCAGAGGCGCGATGATCTGGTGCTCCTGTTCACGCATTTCATGCAGGAATTCGGCCGCGTCTACGAGACCACGCCGCCACCTCTGGCGCAGGAGGATATCGCCGCCTTGATGGCTCATGAATGGCCCGGCAATGTGCGCGAACTGCGGAATGTGGCGGAACGTCGGGTGTTGGCGGCGCGGCGCGGGTCCGGGTCCGTGGCTCAGGCCATGCGGATCGATCCGGTGCATGATGATGTGCCGGACACTCTGCGCGAGGCGGTTGCCTCCTTTGAGCGCGAGTTGATCGCCAAGGCGATCCGGGCGCATGAGGGACGCATGGATGCCGTCGCCGAGGCGCTTGGCATAGGACGGCGCACGCTGAACGAAAAGATTGTCAAACTGGCTTTGGACAAGGGGGCGCTTTTGTAAGGTGGCATCTGCACTTTCCCTGCGGAATTCCGCAGGGACAGGCGGATTGTCCCGGCGGTTTTCTTCCTAGGATTGATCGGCTGATTTGCAGATACTGCAGCCATCAGTTCGCATGATACCTTGGGAGGAGACACCATGCAGAAATTACTTGGCCGCACAGCCGTGGCCGCAATCAGCCTTGCCTTTGCCACCGAAGCGATGGCCACGGAGTGGAACGCTTCGCTTTGGGGCAAGCGCCGCGCCTTCACCGAGCATGTCGAAAAACTGGCCGAACTGGTCAGCGAGAAGACCAACGGCGAATTCACCATCAATGTGAGCTATGGCGGTCTGTCGAACAACCGTGAGAACCTGGACGGCATCAGCATCGGTGCCTTTGAGATGGCACAGTTCTGCGCGGGGTATCACCCTGACAAGAACCGGGCGATTACCGTTCTGGAGCTTCCGTTCCTCGGGGTGAGCACGCTTGAAGAAGAAGTGGCCGTCAGCACCGCAGTCTACAATCATCCCGCCGTGGCCGATGAAATGGCGCAGTGGAATGCCAAGATGCTGATGACCTCGCCCATGCCGCAGTACAATCTGGCGGGCACTGGCGAGCCACGTGACGAAGTGGCGGAATTCGACGGCATGCGCGTTCGCGCGACCGGTGGTATCGGTGACGCCTTCAGTGCCGTGGGTGGCGTACCTACTTCGGTCACCTCGTCCGAGGCGTATCAGGCGATGGCGTCGGGTGTCGTTGATACGGTTGCCTTCGCGCAGCATGCGCATCTGTCCTTCGGCACGATCAACGAAGCGACGTGGTGGACAGCCAACCTGAACCCCGGCACGGTCAACTGCCCGGTTGTGATCAATATCGATGCCTACGAAGGACTGCCCGATGCGCATCGCGAAGCGCTTGACAGCTCAGTCAGCGAGGCGCTCGACTTCTACTTGGAAAATTACGCCAAGTTGTTGGCCCGGTGGGACGAAGTGCTTGAAGAAAAACAGGTACAGAAGGTGATGATCTCGAAAGAGGAAATCATGAAGTTCCGTGAAGTTGCAGGTGATCCTATCCACGCGGCCTGGATCGAAGAGATGTCGGCGCAGGGTCTTCCGGCACAAGACCTCTATGATCTGGTGCAAGAGACGTTGGCAAAGGCACAGGCCTCCAACTAATCACCGAGAAATGCGCGCGCCCCGGGCTAGTGTCCGGGGCGTTTTGCATGTCGGCAAACATCTGAGACGGGGCGCAAACGCCCGTTCGAAACCGCCCTTGCAAGCCTGTCGGCATGCTGTGGCGGATCAGACAGGAACAAGCAGGCAGGGGGGAAGGACATGGCATCTTCGGGCGCCGTCCTTGTGGACGACAGTTTTCTAAGCAAACTCGATCTCAGGCTCGAGGCATTTGAACGCGTTCTGGCCCAGATATCCGGGCTGGCGGTGCTGGTCCTTGTCGGGCTTGCCGTGGTCTCGGTGACGGGCCGACATTTCCTGAACAGTCCGCTTCCCGGGTATGTCGACTGGATCGAGGCAATCATGCCGATCATTGCGTTTCTCGGGCTGAGCTTCATGCACCGTCAAGGCGGCCACATCCGGATGGACATTCTGGTTAGCCAATTGCGCGGCAGACCTCTGTGGTTCTTCGAGTTGGTCTCGACGGTCATGATCATACTCCTGCTGCTTGCTCTGATCTGGGGAAGCTGGGCGCATTTCGACCGCTCGTTCGATATGAGCCGACCGATGTGGAGCCGCGATAGCTCGATGGACATCAATCTGCCGATCTGGCCTGCCAAGCTACTGATCCCGTTTGCTTTTTCGGTGCTTCTGGTGCGCAGCCTTCTGCAGTTCTGGGGGTATTTGAGGGCGTTTGTTCTGGGTCTTCCGACGCCGGTGGCTGTGCCGATGATCCAGTCGGTGGCCGAAATTGCGGCTGCTGAAGCCGACAAAATGGAACGGGACAGGGGCTGAGAGCATGGAACCTATCGAAATCGGCATCTGGGTTTCCGGATTTCTTCTGTTGATGGTCGTCATGGGCATGCGCGTGGCCTTTGCTGCGGGTATGGCGGGGCTTGTCGGGCTGGTCTGGCTGCGGTGGGATCAGTTCGGGTATGATCCGGACAAGCTGTGGCAAGCGATCAGCATCAGCATCAAGATTGCGGGCCAAGTCCCGCACGGCAAGGTTGCAAGCCAAGCGTTGAGCCTGATCCCGACCTTCATCCTGATCGGCTATCTCGCGTATTACGCTGGACTGACACGCGCCCTGTTCGAAGCGGCCAAACGCTGGATCGCATGGGTTCCGGGGGGGCTGGCTGTGTCCACGGTCTTTGCTACGGCGGGTTTTGCCGCAGTCTCGGGCGCGTCCGTCGCAACGGCCGCCGTTTTCGCCCGGATCGCCATCCCTGAAATGCTCAAGATCGGTTACGACAAGCGGTTCGCGGCGGGTGTCGTGGCCGCAGGGGGGACGTTGGCATCTCTCATTCCGCCGTCGGCCATTCTGGTGATCTATGCGATCATCGTGGAACAGGATGTCGGACTTCTGCTGCTGGCAGGGTTCATCCCCGGCGTCTTTTCAGCCATCATCTATGCGCTGCTGATCATTACGCTTGCCAAGACAATGAAGAACTTCGGCCCGCCGGTGCGTGGGTTCACATGGCGGCAACGGTTTGCATCGCTGCCGCCCGCACTGCCGATCGTGGCGGTCGTGGTGATCATTATTTTCTTCGTCTACAATCCTTTCGGCGAGGCTTGGGGTACGCCGACCGAAGGTGGGGCCGTCGGGGCCTTCATCGTGCTGGTCATGGCGCTGTTGCATGGGATGCGCTGGCCCGAGCTGAAGGACTCGCTGATCGAGACGGCCAAGCTGACGGCGATGATCTTTGCGATCATCTGGGGTGTGCTGATTTATGTCCGCTTTCTGGGCTTCGCTGAATTGCCCGCGGCCTTTGCTGATTGGATCACCTCGCTGAGCATGTCGCCTATGCTGATTTTGATCTGCATCTTGCTGGCCTATGCCGTGCTGGGGATGTTCATGGATGCAATCGGCATGCTGCTTCTGACGCTGCCTGTGGTCTATCCTGCGGTGATGGCGCTGAATGGCGGCGAGTATGTCTCGGCGGCGGATAGTGCGTTCGGGATGTCCGGGCCGATGTGTGCGATCTGGTTCGGTATTCTGGTCGTCAAGATGGCCGAGTTCTGCCTGATCACCCCGCCCATCGGCTTGAACTGTTTCGTGGTGGCCGGTGTGCGCGACGACATCAGCGTTCAGGACGTCTTCAAGGGGGTGACGCCGTTCTTTATCGCGGATGGCATTACGATCGCTCTGCTCGTGGCGTTTCCGATAATCGTGCTGTGGCTGCCCGGATTGGCATAATCCGGGTTACCTCGGGCTGTGGGGGTGACCAGGGCGGTGTTTTTGGATGCGTGCATAGCCGTATCCGATATGCACCCTCTGGATATGCCCAACCGCGGCAACGTCACCAATGGCCAACGCGCTGTCTATCTCGGACAGTTCGCTGACAAGCGCGTTGGTCACCTCGGTCTCGGCGGCAAGGCCGACATGGTACCATATGCTGGCGGCTTGGTAATAAGTCTGCCACCAGAAGGCGCGCAGGGCTGTATTGCCGATCAGGCTGGCGATCAGCCGATGCAGACGATGATTGAGAGCGATGTAGAGGCCAGCATCGAACCTGTCGCGCAAGGCGTGGGCTTCGCATAGAAGGGCACGACATATTTGCCGATGCTCATCCGTGATCTCTCGGGGCGACAAGGTGCCAATCATCGGGGCAAGTTGCAGCCGCATATCGTAAACATGGCGAATATCCTCATCCGACAACGCGATAACCACAGTGCCCACGCCGTTACGGGTTTCGACAAGTCCAAGATGGCTGATGCGGGCGATCGCGTCGCGCACGGGTGTGCGGCTTACGCCAAAATCGCGGGCAAGTTCGGCCTCTTTCAACTGTGTTCCGGGGGGGTATTCCAGAAAGCAGATGCGGCGGAGCAATTCTTCCTGAATATTTTCAACCGTACTTTTGGCCGCGGTAGGGGGCATGTCATTTGCGCGTGTCATGGGATCAATGCCTGTCCAGAAGGCGCCCGAACCCTGTGGTCCGGTCCTGGATCCCGGCGCGGCGCAATACGTCCCACATCATGGCCTGGTTCGAACAGATCACTGGTTTGCCAAGCCGGTTTTCCAAGGCGTCGACGATGTCCAAGCTGCGAACGGCACCACAGCTGATGAACACGGCATCGGCATCGGGCCGGTCCAGAGAGGCTGCGAAATCGGCGATGAAGTCCGGCCGGATCCGGATCATGTCACTGTCTTTCTCCAGGTTGAGTCCCTGGATATCCAGCACGTCAAATCCCGCAGCTTGCAAATAGTGCGCTTCTTGAGCGTTGATCTCATCGAGATACGGCGTGGCAACGATGATGCGCCGCGCCCCGATCGCCCGAAGCGCACGTATCACGGCGGTGATCAAACTTGTTGGCTTTGCATCCGGTGCGCCTTGGGACAACGCGGCCATGACCCGGTCTTCGCCAATCACCAAGCTTCCCGACGTGCAGGCATAGCAGATCACGTCAAGGCTTCCGTCGGGCAACAATGTGGATGCGGCACGGGCGAGATCGTCGGCGTGGGCGTGTAAGGCATCAAGCGTGATCGTGTCGGGAATATAAGCGCGTGTGAAATGCAGGCCAACACCCTTTGGGCAAAGCCGCATCATGTCATCCTCTATCGTTTGTTCGGTGGCCAGCAGCACGAAACCGATCTTGGCGCGATTGTGCCTTCCGTCGTCAAATGCGTTTGTTAGATCAACGGGACGACTTTGATGTATACACATTTGTTGTAATTCCCCTGAGATCGCATCAAAATTGCGCATTGACGGTATAGCTGTATGCAGCTTAGCTGATGACGCGCGATATCGCCATATTGGATATATCGCCCACGCAATCGGAAAGGTCCGACATGTTGACAGAGGCTAAGGCAAGAACCGAGGCGCTGCAGGTCAAAATGGCCGAGCGCGGTATCGAGTGTGCGATCTTCACCGACGAAAGCTCTATCGCGTATCTGGCGGGTTTCTGGGGCTATCTGGGAATCGAGTTTGGGCGCCCCACGATGGTGATCGTGCGCGCGCAGGATGCACCCGTCATCATAACGCCGTTGATGGAATCCGAAATGGTCGGCGCGATGACGTGGATCGAAGATATCCGCGTCTGGGAAGACATGGGCCAGCGTAGCTGGGGCCGGGCGCTTTCGGATGTTCTGAACGATGCAACCACAGCTATCTGGATTGAGCGTCACACCATCCCCGCCTTGGTGCGCAACTATCTTGACGAGACTTATCCGGGCGTACCGCTCAGGGATATTTCCGGGGTCTTGGGCGAAATGCGGATGATCAAAAGCCCGTTCGAGATCGAGGTCATGAAACAGGCGGGCCAGATCGCAGGTGCGATGATGCAGGCGGCGCATGCGTCCTTGCGTGAAGGCGCACAGGAATACGAATCCGCGATCGCGGTGATCGAGGCCGGATCGCGCAAGGCGGCCGGGTTTCTGACCGATGGGGGCTGGGAAAGGTTCGTATCGCCAATGATCCACAACCTGCAGATTGTTCAAAGTGGCCGGGATACCTCGATGGTGCATCGCCGCGCCAGCGTGCGGGCCTATCAGCGTCTTGATCCGGTCTACTTCTGTTTTTGCAACATGGCGCAGTTCAAGCAATACAAGCTGGGCTTTGACCGGATGTTTCATATCGGCGATGTGCGCGATAGCGACCGCAAGGTGCAGGAGGCCGCGATTGATGCGCAGCAGGCTGCCATTGCCGCGATCCGCCCCGGTATCCGTGCCGAAGAGGTGGCCGAGGCCGCCAATGAGATCTACCGCGCGCGTGGTTTCGAGACCGGGTATCGCACGGGCCGGTCCATCGGCGTGGCCTATCTCGAGGCGCCAGAACTCAAGGCTGGGGACAAGACCGTTCTGCAACCCGGCATGACCTTTGCGGTGGATGGTGGGATTTCCGTTGATGGGGTCACCGCAGGACGCATCGGGGATTCCATCGTGGTGACGCCGGATGGGTCCGAGTACATCACCGACTACCCGCGTGAAATTCTTTTGAGCAGGGGATAACCCTTTGTCCGCATCGCTGAATGTCGTCCTGCTGCAATCCCCCGGTGCTCTGACCGGTGTGGCCGAGCGTTTGTCATGGCTTGAGGCGCAGCTGAACGGGCTGGCAGGGTGCGCCCCTGATCTGGTGATCCTGCCGGAACTGTTTCAATGCGGCTACAATATCGGAGAGGCGCTGCGCGACATGGCCGAGCCGCGACACGGTGCGTTCGCTGCGTCCGTGGCGCGTCTGGCAAGGGCGCATGGTACGGCGATCATCCACGGCTATGCAGAGCGTGAGGGTGGGGTGATCTACAATTCCGCGTTGGCGACGGGCCGGGATGGGCGGATGATCGGACACCACCGCAAGCTTGTGTTGCCGCCCGGTTTTGAAGGTGATCACTTTGCCCCGGGGGATGGCTGCACGCTGTTCGATCTGGGTATGTTCCGGGTGGCGATGTTGATCTGCTATGACGTGGAATTCCCCGAAGCCCTGCGCCATGTGGCGATGGCGGGCGCCGATCTGGTGGTGGTGCCTACGGCACTTGGCGCGCAATGGGGCATTGTTGCGGGCAAGCTGGTACCGACCCGTGCGTTTGAAAATGGGGTGTTCGTGGCCTATGCCAACCATTGCGGACAGGAAAACGGGCTTGAGTATTATGGCGGCAGTTGCCTTGTCGCGCCCGATGGTCGCGATCTTGTCCGTGCGGGCGCTCAAGCCGGGGGTGTTTCCGCAACCATCGATCATGCAGAGGTGGCGCGCGCGCAGGCACGTTTGCCCTATCATCTGGATCGCGCCCGCTTGCCCTGGGTTGCGCCGCCCGGTTGAGGGCGCCTGCGATCAGCGCAGGTTTTGGATATGCCGCGCCACGAAGGCCGCATCGCCAGAACTGGCCAGCAGATCGGCGGCCTGATCCGCCGAGGCCCAGACCACGCTATGGCCGGGTTCCGTGGGCTGCGAGAGCTGCAAGACCGGCGTGGCCACGAAGATCGTACAGATCTTTTCCGCCCACATGTCATAGTCCGGCATATAGGCGAAACGTCGATACACCCCAAGCCGGCGCGCCCCTGCGATTTTCCAGCCGGTTTCTTCGCGCACTTCGCGGTGTAGTGCCTGAAGGGGGGATTCACCGGGGTCAATGCCGCCGCCCGGCAGTTGAAACTCAGGTTCCGGCGCATCCTGGAAGGTCAATAGCAGACCGGTTTCGCCGGGCAGGATCGCGTAGACGCCGGGCCGCGAGCGGTAAGCTTGGTGGCGGACTGGGGGCGTGCCGAATCGAGGGGTCATAGCGATGTTCTGTTTGCTGATCTTTAGCCTCTCGTCGCATGATACGCTTGCAAACGCCAGCGTGCGATACCGTGTCAGCCACCCTTCAGCCGTGCCAGTAGCACCACTTCGCTGTCGTCCTTGATCGGGGTGAACCAGCTGTCGTTGTAGATGCGACCGTCGATGGCGACGGACACGCCGCGATCCAGTTGTGGCCGAATTCCGGGATAGCGGTCTGCCAGACCATCCAACAATTCCCGTAGGGTCGAGGCGTCGATCTCGACCTCGCTTTTGTCGTCGGTCGCGGCCTTCAGAGAGCCGAATATCTGCACCTTGACCATACTGTGTCAGGACGTGCCGGATTGGATCGCCGCAAGCAGTTTGGGCGGTGACATCGGCAGGCTTGTCATGCGAACCCCTGCGGCATCGGACACGGAATTGGCAACCGCCGCCAAGGGCGGCACGATCGAGGTTTCGCCAACTCCGCGCACGCCGTAAGGGTGGCCGGGATTGGGAATTTCCAGAATGACCGTGTCGATCATCGGCAGGTCCGAGGCCACGGGAATGCGATAATCCAGAAAACCCGGATTCTGCAGGATGCCATCCTCGCCGTAGATATATGCCTCGTTGAGTGCCCAACCGATGCCCTGTACCGCGCCGCCCTGAAACTGGCCCTCGACATAAGACGGATGCACCGCCTTGCCCGCGTCCTGGAACACGGTGTAGCGCAGGATCTTGACGGCACCGGTGTCGGGATCGACCTCGGTGTCGACCATATGGGTGGCGAAGCTGACGCCGGCACCTTCGGCGTTTACTTCGAAATGCCCAGCAATCGGCCCGCCGGTGTTGGATGCGATGGCTGCGATCTCGGCCAAGGACATCGGCGGGTGCTGGCCTGCGTTGGGGCCGGCAGGGCGTGCGGCGCCGTCTTCCCAGATCACCGCGTCTTCGTCGATGCCCCAGACCTGCGCCGCGCGCTTGCACATCTCGCGCTTGGCGGCGCGGGCGGCTTCGATCGTGGCAAGGCCCACGGCAAAGGTCACGCGGCTGCCGTCCGTCACCTCGTTCTGGCCAAGTGACCCGGTGTCGGCGATCACGGTGCGCACCCTGTCGTAGGGAATGCCCAGTTCCTCGGCAGCCATCATCGACATCGACGCCCTTGAGCCGCCGATATCGGGATTGCCTTCGGACAGGGTCACGGTGCCGTCGGGCGTGATATTCAGGGACACACAGGTGTCGCCGCCGAAATTGAACCAGAACCCACAGGCCACCCCGCGCCCCTGATTGGGACCAAGCGGAGCGGACCAATGCGGGTGGTCTTTGGCGGTGCGCAGCGTGGCCTCGAGCCCGATGGCGGGATAGGTCGGACCATAGGACGCGCGGGTGCCTTCGCGGGCGGCGTTCTTTAGGCGGACTTCGAGGGGGTCGAGGCCGAAGCCGCGGGCCAGTTCATCAATCGCGCTTTCCACTGCAAATGCGGCCATTGGCGCGCCGGGGGCGCGATATGCGGCCTGTTTGGGCCGATTTGTGACCACGTCAAACCCTACGGTTCGTACGTTTTCGAGGTCATATGGTGCGAAAGCCGACATCGAACCCATGTCCACCGGAGAGCCGGGATAGGCGCCCCCCTGATAGCGCAGTTCAGCGAAGCCGGCGGTGATCCGGCCATCGCGGGTCATGCCGATCCGCACATCGATCGAGCTGGAGGCGGTGGGGCCGGTGGCGCGCAGCACCTCGGCGCGCGACATCACCATTTTCACCGGCCGCCCGGATTTCTGCGACAGCTTGAGTGCCACAGGTTCTAGAAAAACGGTGGTCTTGCCGCCAAAGCCGCCACCGATCTCGGAGGCGGTGACACGCAGCTGCCCTTGTTCGAGACCGAGGATCGCCGCACAGGTGTTGCGCACCATGTAGTGACCTTGGGTGCAGCACCACAGATCGGCCTGACCGTCGGAATTCATCGTGGCAAGGCAGGCATGCGGTTCGATATAGCCCTGATGTGTCGCCTCGGTCCGGTAGGTGCGTTCCAGCACGCGGTCGGCCTGCGAGAGCCCGGCGTCGATATCGCCATGCCCGAATTCGTGACGCGCCATCACGTTGCCAGACATGCCGGCAGGGACGGTTTCATCGGCGCGGCCTTCGTGCAGGGCGGGGGCATCGGGGGCCATTGCCGCGTCCACATCGGTGACATGCGGCAGGGGCTGGTAATCGACCTTGATCAGCTTGAGTGCCTGACGGGCCACCTTGCCCGATGTGGCGGCGACGGCCGCGACGGCATGGCCGTCATAGAGCGCCTTGTCCCCGGCCATGCAATTGTCGAGAACATCTGCCGTGCCTTCGTCGCGCAGCGGTCCGAAATCGGCGCGGGTGACCACGGCGTGAACGCCGGTCAGGGCTTCGGCAGCAGACGTGTCGATGGACCTGATCCGCGCATGGGCGTGAGGACTGCGCAGCACCAGCCCGACCAACATGCCCGGCGCTGACATATCGGCGCCGAACCGCGCGCGCCCGGTGACCTTGTCGATCCCGTCGGGGCGCAGGGGGCGGGTGCCAATGACCTTGAAGGTCTGTGGCTTGGTGTCGGTTTTGCTATCGAGTGCCATCAGGATGCCTCCCGCATGTCCTTGGCCGCGTCCAGAACCGCGCGGATGATCTTGTCATAGCCGGTGCAGCGGCACAGGTTGCCGGCCAGCCAGTAGCGCGTTTCTTCCTCGGATGGGTCGGGGTTGTGGTCGAGCAGGGACTTGGCCGCAACAAGTATGCCCGGGGTGCAGATTCCGCATTGCAGGGCCGCGTGTTCGATGAATTTCTGCTGCAGGGGGTGAAGCTGGTCCCCTTTGGCCATGCCTTCGATCGTGCCGATCTCGTGGCCCGCCGCTTCGGCGCCGAGCATCAGGCACGCGCAGACAAGCCGCCCATCCACGGTGACCGAGCAGGCCCCGCAATCGCCGGTGCCGCAGCCTTCTTTCGAGCCGGTCAGCCCGAGATGATCGCGCAGCACATCCAGAAGGGTGTCTTCGGCATCGCAGAGATATTCCACCGGATCGCCGTTGATCGTGGTTGTGACGTGGATCTTGCTCATGGCGCACCTCCTGCACGGGTCTTTGCGATGATCGCGGCGCGTTTTGCCAGAACCCCGGCCACATGGACGCGAAATTCCACGGTGCCGCGCTTGTCGGCGATGGGCTTGGCCGCGTCGGAACAGGCGCGCGCCAGCGCATCGAGGGCGGTGTCGTCAACCGTCGTGCCGATCAGGGTATCGGCGGCGGCGTCGACAAGAATGGCTGTGGGGGCCACGGCCCCAAGCGACACCCGTGCCGCCGTGCAGGTGCCGCCTGCGTCCAGCGTCAGCGCCACGGCGCAGCCCACCACGGCGATATCCATCTCGGTACGTGGAATGAACCGCAGATAGGCGTCGCCCGAGCGGTCGGGACGGGACGGCAGCCAGATCGAGGTGATGAATTCGCCCGGTTTGAGACAGGTCTTGCCCGGTCCGGTGGGCACATCGGTCACCGCGATATCGCGGATGCCGTCCGGTCCGGCGATCCGCGCCACGGCGCCTGCGGCGATCATCGCCGGCACGCTGTCGGCCGCCGGAGAGGCGTTGCACAGGTTGCCTGCCATGGTCGCGCGGCCCTGTATCTGGGTGGAGCCGATCAGGTTTACCGCCTCGACCACGCCGGGCCAGTCGGCGACCAGATCGGCATGTTCGCCCATCTCGGCGCCGGACACAGCGGCGCCGACACGCCATCCACCATCGTCGTGGGCGATGCGGCGCAGCTCGTCTATTCGTTTGATATCCAGAATGCTGTCAGGTTCGGCAAAGCCTGAACGCATCCTGACCAGCAGGTCGGTGCCCCCGGCGAGCACTTTGCAGTCGCCGGTTTGTGACGAGAGCAGGCGCACGGCGTCGTCGACGGTGGTGGGAGACAGGTATTGCATGGGCCGATTCCAGACGTCTTTTGTGGGTGGGCGCATCAAACGGATAAATGATCATTCGCGACAAGCGTAACCCTGTCCCGTGGGCACATCAATCGTTGTTGTGACCCGTCGCTGCGGGTGAAGATCGGCGCGAGTGGCAGCATGAAAGCCGGTGTTATGGGCAAAAAATGAACAGAAATCAGAGGTTGCAGCCCAATCCGGGCGCTTCAGATGGACCCCGGCCTGCCGGTGTTCTAACACTTGGGGCAGGGGACGACACGCAGCAGGAGCCATGTCCGGGTGACCCAAACGTCCAGATTGTTCAACGCACGCCTGCACGAGCTTCTTCGTGCGATCTATCCGCGCGAAGACAGGCGAGCACTGGCAGATCGCATCATCGAGGCGTTCTGGCCCGATGGCGCGCATCACCGCAAGCGCGCCCGCGCGCCCAGCAATGGGCTGTGGTCGGAACGGGATGCGGTGCTGATCACCTATGGCGACACGATCCGGGACGGTCAGCACAAGCCGTTGGACCTGTTGCAGGACTTCTTGGTCAATCATCTGGAGGGCGTGGTCAATTGCGTGCATGTCCTGCCGTTCTTTCCGTTCAGTTCGGATGACGGGTTTGCCGTCACCGATTACCGCGCGGTCAATTCGCAGCTTGGCGATTGGGCGGATATCGAAAGGATCGCGGCCCGGTTTCATCTGATGTCTGATCTGGTGCTGAACCATGTCTCGAGTCAGGGGGCGTGGTTCAATGCCTATCGGCAGGGGCAGGCGCCTTATGACCGGTTCTTCTTTGAGGGCGATCCGACCGAGGATCTGTCGATGGTGGTGCGGCCAAGGACAACCCCGCTGCTGCAGAAGATCGAGACCCGCACTGGCGATCGCCATGTCTGGTGTACCTTCAGTCACGATCAGGTCGATCTGAATTTTGCCAATCCCGAGGTGCTTCTGGAAATGCTCCGGATCATCCGGCTGCATATCGACAAGGGGGTGCGTATCCTCAGGCTGGATGCGGTGGCGTTCCTCTGGAAAGAGCCGGGCACGCCCTGCATCCACCTGCCGCAGACCCATGCCATCGTGCAGCTTTTGCGGCTGCTATGCGATTACGCGGTTGAAACGGTGGTGCTGCTGACCGAAACCAACGTGCCGCGCACTGAGAACCTGAGCTATTTCGGCAACCGCAACGAGGCGCATGCCGTTTATAATTTTCCGCTGCCGCCGCTGATCCTGCATGCGCTGCAATCGGGAAGCGCGCGGTATCTGCACCGCTGGCAATCGGCGATGCCGCCGGCGCAGTTGGGCTGTGCCTATCTGAATTTCACCGCCAGCCATGACGGGGTGGGAATGCGCCCCGCCGAAGGGGTTTTGCCGACCGAGGAAAAGGACCGCATGATCCAGACGGTGCAGGCGGCGGGGGGGCGCGTGTCGATGCGGGCGCTGCCGGATGGGCGCGAGGAGCCGTACGAGTTGAACTGTGCGCTGTTCGACGCCCTTGGCCGGACCTTCGAGGGCGAGGATAGCTATCATATCGCCCGCTTCCTGTGTTCGCAGACGATCGTCATGTCGCTGGAGGGGATACCGGCGTTCTACATCCATTCGCTTCTGGCCACCCGCAACGATCACGAGGCGGTCGAGAGGCGCGGGATGAACCGGGCGATCAACCGGCATCGCTGGCATTACCCCGAGCTGCTTGAGCGGCTCAGCGATCCGGCATCGGATCAGTCCAAGGTGATGCAGGGGATGTCCCAAAGGTTGCTGCTGCGGTCACGGCAACCGGCGTTCCATCCCAATGCCACGCAGTTCACGCTGACACTGGATGAGCGGCTGTTCGGGGTGTGGCGTCAGAGCCTTGATCGCAACCAGTCGATCTTTGCCATTCACAACGTCAGCAATCAGGCGGTTACGGTCAGCCCGTCCACGATCAACCTGATCGAGGATGACACCTGGACGGATATCCTGAGTGGGGACCGGATCGCGCTTGACGGACCCGAGATCGTGTTTGCGCCCTATCAGTGCCGGTGGATTTCCAACCGCGCCTGAGCCACGCGTTCATCGGTAGTCCTGCGCATCGTCGGCGGCGGCGCGCAGCAGGTCTGACAGAAAATCGGGATCGGCGGAATGCACCCTGTTCCATGTCGGGATGAAGGGGCTTTCATTGGGGTTTTCCAGAAAGATTTGCCCCGCGCGGATGATGTTCTCGGCAAAAAGCTCGACCGATTTCTCTTCCTTGTGACGGTCGAGGGACAGGCCGTTCATCTTGGCGTCGTTGTAATAGCACTCCAGCAGGTCGAGCGCCTGACGGTAATACGTCGCCTTGAGCGTGCGGAAGAGGTTGGGCGTGAACACCGTCCCGTCCGAGGCCAGTTTGCGAAAGATCGCCTTGCAGATATCCGTGGACATCCGGCTGAGGCCGCGATTGGCGTCTTCGGGCGACAACTCCTGATGCTTGTGGTCATAGGCGTCGGATATATCGACCTGACAGACCGATTGCGGCGCAAGGTTGCGCCATGCCTCGGAGAGCACGCCGATTTCCAGCCCCCAATCCGAGGGAATGCGCAAGTCGGGCAAGGTCGAGGTGCGCATCGCGAATTCGCCCGATAGCGGATAGCGAAAGCTGCGCAGGTAATCGAGGTAATCGCGGTCGCCCACCACCTTCTTGAGCGCGATCAGAAGCGGGCTGACCAGAAGCCGGGTGACCCGGCCATTCAGTTTCTGCCCGTCGATGCGGGGATAGAAGCCCTTGGCCATCTGGTAGGGAAAGGCCGGTTGCGCCACCGGATAGACCAGCCGCGCCAGCATTTCGCGGTTATAGGTCAGGATATCGCAATCATGTATCGCCATGATCGCGCTGTCGGCGCAGGCGATCAAATAGCCCATGCAGCCCCAGACGTTCTTGCCCTTGCCCGCCTCTTGCGGGGCAAGGCCAAGCGCATCGAGACGCTGGCCGAGGGCCAGCATTCGCGGGCTGTCATTCCAGATCACCATGTGTTTTTGCGGCAGGCGGCTGAAAAACTCCTGCGCATGGCGAAATTGCGCCTCGTCCGCCTTGTCCAGCCCGATGATGATGCGGTGCAGATAGGGCACCGTGCATAATTCATCGAGGATCGCCGGCAGCGCGGTGCCTTCCAGTTCTGAATAGAGGCAGGGCAGGATAAGAGATATCTTGCGGGTTTCCGCGCAGGCGGTCAGTTCATAGGTCAGATCGTCCAAGGTGCGGGTGCGAAGGTTGTGCAGTGTCGTGATGCTGCCATTCTGGTGAAAATCAGCCATGTGCTTTGCGCTCTCCGATCTTGCCCAACTCGGTGAGCAGCGCCATGACGGCCTGCGCCCAGCCTTCGGGGCCTTGCTTGTCCGTCCGCCTTATCTGCCCGCGCGCTTCGCCCGGAAGAGGCGGGATTGCAGGGGCGGCGGGGTTGTTCACGATGACCCCGAAATCAGCTTTTTGCAGCATTTCGAGGTCATTGGGGGCGTCGCCAAGCGCGATGGTATGGGCGGGTTTGCAGGCGGCTATAATCTGGTCCATCCGGTCGGCCTTGGTGCCGCCCATGGACAGGGTCAGGAAACGGCCACCGTGACGGGCGGTCAGCCCGGCCTTGGATGCGGCCTGCAGGAAGGTCTGCAAATCCCGGTTGCTGCCGGTCCAAAGGCCCGGTTCGCTGAAACGCCTGTCACGCGCGAAAGCGGCTTGCGCGGGCGGCAGGCCGGTCAGGTGGGAGATGTCGTCTGGTGTCATGTCCCCGAAGCCGCGAAAGCCAGTGGGCAGATCGGCAAGGATCGCGCGGATCTGAGCGTATGTGCCTGCATCGGGACTGTTGGCCAGCCCACCGGCCAGCACTCCGCCGCCATTTTCGACAATGGCGGGCCAATCGGGAAACCCGATGGCGTCGCGAAGGCCGCATACCTCGGCGGCGGTCTTGCTGGTGGCCAGCACAAGGCCCGCACCCAGATCGCGCAGCAGGTTCAGCGCGGGCAGGGCCGGACCCCAGGAATAATCCTGATGATCCAGCAATGTTCCATCGAGATCGGAAAAAACAACGATGTCAGCCGCATGACCCATTCCCGAATCCTAGACCACTTCCCGCCCAAGAGCGAGGCCCAAGCCGGAATAAGGGTCAGCCTGTCGTCATCTGGGCTGTCGGGGTCGAGTGCGAAATCTCCCATTCCTCGTCGGACATGTCTTCGATGACCCCGTCGAAAAGGGGCGTCGACAAATACCTCTCGCCGGTGTCGGGCAGCATGACCAGCATCACAGACCCGTCTGGCGCGGTCTTGGCCAGATCCATCGCCACAGCGAAGGTCGAACCGCCCGAAATGCCGGTAAAGATGCCTTCTTCGGCGGCAAGGCGTTTGGACCATGCGATGCCGTCGGCGCCGGCGACCGGGACAAGCGCGTCGTAATTCTGCTTGTCGATCGCTTCTTGCAGGACGTAGGGGATGAAATCCGGCGTCCAGCCTTGAATCGGGTGCGGCTCGAACGAGGGGTGGCTTTCGGTGGGCTGATGCGCGGCGTTGCGCGTGTTGACATACCCCGAGGCGATCAGCGCGGCGTTGGCGGGTTCGCTGAGGATGATCTTGGTCTCGGGGCGTTCTTTTCTGAGAACGCGCGACACGCCCGATACGGTCCCGCCGGTGCCATAGCCGGTGATCCAGTAATCGAGGCGCGCACCCTGAAAATCGTTGACGATCTCGCGGGCGGTGGTGGCTTCGTGGATGTCGGCGTTGTCGGAAGATTCGAACTGGCTGGCGAGGAACCAGCCGTTTTCCTCGGCCAGTTCCTTGGCCTTGGAATACATGCCGAAGCCCTTCAGCGCCTTGGGTGTCAGAACGACCTTGGCGCCCAGAAACCGCATCAGCTTGCGGCGTTCGACCGAAAAGCTTTCGGCCATGGTGACCACCAGCGGATACCCCTTGGCGGCGCAGACCATCGCAAGGCCGATGCCGGTATTGCCCGAGGTCGCCTCGACCACGGTCTGACCGGGTTTCAGGCGGCCATCGGCCTCAGCGGCCTCGATGATGTTCAGGGCCAGCCGGTCCTTGACGGAGCCTGCTGGATTGAAGGCTTCGAACTTGACGTAGACGGTGACGTTTTTCGGCGCGATGCGGTTGATCCGGATCACCGGCGTGTTGCCCACCGTATCCAGAATGCTGTCATAGCGCTGGCCCCGTCCTTCGGTGCGTCTGATCGTCATGATGTGTATCTCCCCTTCAGAAACATGTGATCTTGGCAGGGTGTGCCGCAAAGCGATACTGCCGGTCCGCGTCACATGCGCACCGGCAGCTTAACACGGATCACACCGCGGCGCGCCCTGTCAAAGCGTAATGATCGTCGAGCCGGTTGTCTGGCGTCCTTCCAATGCGCGGTGCGCGTCCGAGATCTGCTCCAGCGGGAATGTCTGGCCGATATTGACCTTGATCGCGCCGCTTTCGACCTTCGAGAACAGGTGGCGGGCCATGTCCTGACACCGCGCGTGGTCGGCAAGGAAGGTGAACAGGGTGGTGCGGGTCAGCTTGAGCGATCCCTTGGCGGCAAGGGTCAGCAGGCTGACGGGTTCCACCGGGCCAGAGGCATTGCCGAACGACATCATCATACCAAGCGGCTTGAGGCAATCAAGCGACGGCGTGAACGTGTCCTTGCCGACGCCGTCCATCACCACATCGACCCCTTTGCCATCGGTCAACTCCTTGACCTTGGACACGAAATCCTGATCGCGGTAATTGATGCAGGAGGTGGCGCCGTTCTCAATGGCCAGTTGGCATTTCTCGTCTGTGCCGGCAGTGCCGATGAGTTCGATCCCTTCCGACCGCGCCCATTGGCAGGCCAGCAGGCCGACGCCACCTGCGGCGGCGTGGAACAGCACCTTGTCACCGGCCTTCAGAGGCCAGACACGGTGAAAGAGGTATTCCACGGTCATGCCCTGCAGCATGATCGAGGCGGCATCTTCGAACGAGATCGCATCGGGCAGGGGGCAGACCTGTGCGGCGGGCATCACACGGGCATCGCAATAGGCGCCGGGCGGTGTTGCGGCATAGGCGGCGCGATCGCCTGGCTTGAGATGGGTAACGCCCTCGCCCACAGCTTCGACGACGCCGGCGGCTTCCATGCCGAGCGCATGCGGCAGGGCCAGCGGATAGAGACCGGTACGCTGATAAACGTCGATAAAGTTCAGCCCGCAAGCCTTGTGCGCGATCCGGATTTCACCGGGGCCGGGGGCGCCGACCTCGGTTTCGACGAGTTTCAGGTTTTCCGGCCCGCCGGCCTGTTCGATGATAATGCTGCGCGACATGTGTGTTCTCTCTTCATTGTGGTGAGGTGGCGGCGGTCAACCCGCCATTCACGCGGGAGTTAAGTGTACTATGTCGCGAATGGCAATGTGTTGAACGCAATCGGCACACGGCAAAGTCACAGGAGGACATCATGGCAGACGAGACAAGGCTATACGGTTTCGATGGATCGACTTACGTGCGCACGGTCAAGATGGTTCTGGCCGACAAGGGCATGGAGTACCAGCAGGATCAGATCAATGTATTGGAGGGCGAGCCGCACAAGCCCGAACATCTGGCCCGTCATCCCTTCGGCAAGGTGCCCGTGCTGGATATCGACGGCATAAGGATTCGTGAAACCGATGCGATGTGCCGGTACATCGAGGATACCCGCCCCGAGCCGGCCTTGATCCCGGCCGATCCCCGGCAGCGCGCGGTGATGAATGAAGCGATCAGCCTGATCAATTCGTATGGCTATGGCGCCCTTGTCGGGGTTGCGGGGTATCATCTGTTTCCCGATTTCATCGGTGGTCAGAACGAGGATGTGCGCGCGGACTGTCTTGAGCGGTCAAAGACATTGCTGTCGCTGCTGATGGCCAACAAGGGCGCTGCCAAATGGCTTGCGGGCGATCAGCCGACATTGGCCGATTACTTTCTTGCGCCGATCATGTTCTATGTCTCCCTGACGCCGGATGCCGAGACGTTGACAGGCGTTTCAGGTGTTTCGGAGTGGTGGCACGCGATGCAGGATGTCGCCGCATTCAAATCGACAGAACCGGATCTTGGGTAAGGCGCCGTGCCGGTTTCAGGGGGTCTTTGCCGCGTCACTGGCGTTCGGACGGCAAAATTCACTTCCCCGCGAAAAGGCGGCGTGATGCAGCAAGGGCACATGTTGTCAGGGATTTTCAGCCGGGCACACACGTTGAACGGCAAATGTGCTATACAGAGGGTTAGGGGGCCTATGCCTCCTACCTCCCTGTTAGACTGGCCGGCTTGTTCGAGCCGGCCCTTTTTTTTGTCCAGAGGGGGATCACGCCCATCCGGGCGTATCCCCGCCGTGGTCTGTCGTGGCTGTGGGCCATCATAGCGGGTAGGAGATTTTTCGTGGCAATGGGCAGAATCGTGGCTTGCCGGCTGTACCGGCAAGCCGTTACGTTCTTTGGCTATTCAACCATCTCGATCGTGAGACCTATGTCGGCATACCAGTCCGCGATTGCGCGGATTTCCTCATCGCTCAACGTTTGCGCAATTGGTGTCATGATTTCATGCTCACGTTTGCCGTTTCGAAAAGCCTTGAGTTGGGTGTCGATATAGATGTTCGCCTCACCCGCGAGGTTGGGCGCGTCCTTGTAGACATGCAACCCATCGGCGCCGTGACAGGCCACGCACTGTTCCGGGGCATCGGACGGATCCTGTTTCAACTCGACCTGAACCTTGTGTCCCGAATACCAGGCCGCGAGATCAGCGATTTGCTCATCGCTCAGCATTCTTGCGACGATCGACATCATCTCGTGCTCGCGTGTGCCGTCCCGGAAGGCGGTTAGCTGATTGCGGATATACTCGGCTGGTTCGCCACCGATATGGGGCGCGATCGGAATCTGGGCATAGCCGTCGCGACCATGACAGGTGCTGCATTGGCTTGCCAGTTTCCGGCCTGCATCCCGGTCCCCCAGCTCATCGGAATGGGCACCCCCGGCGAGCATAAGCCCGCCGAGGATGGTGATTGCTGCGAGCCTCATTCGGCTGGCTTGGGATTGTAGGCAATCCGCCAGATCGCACCGGCGAAGTCGTCCGATACCAGCATCGAGCCATCGGGCAAGAATTCGATATCCATCGGACGGCCGCGATATTCGCCTGTCTCTTCATTGAGCCAACCGTCGGCAAATACCTGTGCGCCCATCGCATCGCCGGTTTCAGGGTCAAGTGCCGTGAACATCACGCGCGCGCCGACCGGGGTCGTACGGTTCCAAGAGCCGTGCTGCGCCCAGAAGATGCCGCCATGATACTCCTCCGGGAAGCTGTCGTCGTGATAGAAGCGCATGCCAAGGTCGGCCGCGTGTGCGGTCAACTGCAACTGCGGCTCGACGAACTCAACTCCTTCGGGGCGCGGGAAATCGGCTTCGGAGACGATCTCGACGCCAGAATTGGTCCATGGGAAGCCGAAATGCTGACCTGCGGCAGTCTGCCGGTTCAACTCTCCCGGAGGGATATCATCGCCCATGCCGTCAACTTGGTTGTCGGTCCACCAAAGCTCACCCGTCGCCGGGTTGAAGTCCTGGCCGACCGAGTTCCGCACGCCTCGGGTGTAGACCTCGCGGTCCGATCCATCGGTGTTCATGCGGACGATGCCACCGATCCCGATCTCGTCATACATTTCGATCTTTTCGATTGGCTGCACGTTGTAGGGCTGACCAAGCGAAATGTAGAGTTTTCCGTCAGGGCCGATGTCACAGACGCGTGCGGTGTGGTTGAAGCTTTCTTCTGCTTCAGGGACCAATTCACCCTGTGCAACCACAACACCGACTGCCGGGTCTGGTCCCTCGAAAAAGAATTCCGCCGCAGGGAAGACGAGAACCCGGTTGCGTTCGGCAATGTAGAGAAAGCCATCGGGTGAAAAGCAGGGGCCGTTCGGGATATCGAAGGTGATCGATGGAGCAAAGTCCTTGACCTGATCCGCAACCCGGTCACGATCACGGTCGACAATCGACCACACCTTGTCTTTACGCGTTCCTGCGAAAAGCACCGTGCCCTGAGGCGCCATGGCCATTGAGCGTGCGTCCGGCACGACGGCATAGAGACTTGCCTCGAATCCGTCGGGCAAGTTGAGTTGTTCCGCGATTTTCTTGAGCGACTCCGCCCGATCACCGCTCTGATCAACAAACGTGAACGTCGCGTCTGTTTTCTGCATGTTTGTAAGTTTATCCATGTTGTCCTGGGCCATAGCCGGCCCAACCAACATCGTTCCGAGCAGAAGGCTCGAAAGCAGCTTCCGATGCATCACATTTCCTCCCATGACACTCATGAGGACGTTTAACGATCTTGCGTCGTTCGCCCCATGATGCGCAATCATCGCTTGAGGTTGAACCACCTGTCAACTTTTTTGACCAATTTGAAAGCGACGACGGATGGGGGGGATGAGCCGCGCGCAGGCCAGGTGGCTTGCTCCGCAGGTCCAAGATCTGTCACCTGACATCAGGCACAACCAGGGCGGGCACCCGCCATTCCTTATGAAGCGCATTGGATGTTTTGCATGGACTGGCTTGTTTTTTTATGGACGTTCGAGGGTCGCACACGTCCGCCTTCGAATCTTTCCCGCCGTTCGCGGCGCACGGCGCGAAGGCCCAATCCGGGCCTTTCGCTACAGTGGCTCTTGACCCTTCTTGCCACATGAAATACCCGTCTGTTTGCATGAGCGGGCGTTGTGTAATGGTAAGACCCTTGCCTTCCAA
>JALQUE010000105.1 GCA_023260815.1 Roseovarius sp. | reverse complement strand
GCCAACGCCTTGGAATTCAAAAGCCGCCGTACGATCTCGGCGCCGATCACCGCGTCGCCATGCACCGCCGCCGACACGAACATCACGGGCCCCGGCTTGCGGCCATGAACCACCCGCACCGACAGATGAACAGGCGTATGATCCGACAATTCGCTGACCCGCACCTCTACGGTGCGGCGCGTTCCCGGCGGCACCGTCACGCCCGCTATGTCGAACGGTTTGCGTCTGGCCATTCCCTGCCCTTCCCGCCGCGTCCTGCTCTGCAGGCTTCCCCTTGAAGAGTGCAGTTGCTATTGACGCAGCCATAGTTTCGTTCGCAAGCCAAAAGGCTGGTTTACCGCGCTGATGTCAATTCCTGTCGCCCCAGAACGTGTGACCGTGGTCACCGTCGCCCATAACAGCCTCGCGGTGCTCCCCGAGATGCTTGCCTCGTTGCCACCTGGCTGCAAGGCTGTCGTCGTCGACAACGCCTCGCATGAAACGTCACCCCTTGCCGATCTGGCCCAGACCCATGACGCGCATCTGATCCGCAACGACGACAATCGCGGCTTCGGCCCGGCCTGCAATATCGGCGCGGCGCAGGCCCGGACCGAGTTCCTTTTGTTCCTGAACCCCGATGCACGCCTCGGGGATCGCGCGATCGAGGCGCTTGTCGCGGCGGCTGACGCTCATTCCGAGGCCGTGGCCTTCAACCCGGCGATCACGGATGGCAAGGGTCGCCCCTATTTCAAGCGCGGCAGCGTTCTGTTGCCCGCTTCTGCCCGCTTGCCCGCTGGCTGGCCTGACGCCGACCGCGAAGTGCCCGTCCTGACCGGCGCCGCGTTTTTCGTCCGACGCGCGGCGTTCGAGGCGGTGGGCGGCTTCGATCCGGCAATTTTCCTGTATCACGAGGATGACGATCTGGCCCTGCGCCTGAAGGATCAGATCGGCCCGCTGATGTTCGTGCGCAATGCGCACGTGACCCATGACGCCGGCAATTCCACAGTCCGCTCCCCCGCCTCTGCCGCGTTCAAGGCCTTTCACATGGGCCGGTCGCGGGTCTATGCCGCGCGCAAACACCGGCTTCCCGGGGCCGGGCGCAAGGCTCTCATGTCCGCCTTGATGCAATTGGCCTCACCGCTCACGTTGCTGTCGGCCCGCAAACGCGCCAAGCAACTGGCCTTCCTGCGTGGCGTTGTGGATGGGCTGCGCGCCCCTGCCTCAACGCGATCGCAGCTGACAGAACCAAAATGACGTCGGAACTGCCGTCCAAGGACACTGCCTATTGTTTTGATCTGGACGGGACGATCACACAAGCCGAACTGTTGCCCCGCATCGCCGCGGAGATCGGGCTTGGCGAGGACATGGCCGCACTGACCCAGGCCACGATGGAAGGACATATCGCGTTCGAGCCATCGCTCCGTCATCGTTGTCAGCTCTTGGCAGAGATCGACCTGGAAACCATCAGGCGCGTGGTGTCCGATGTGCCGCTTGATCCGGATATTCTGCAATTTATTCAGGAACACAGGGACGACTGCTTCATTTTGACCGGCAATCTCGATATCTGGATCAAGCCCATCGTCGAGCGCTGCGGATGCCGCACCTATTCATCAGAAGGGGTTTACCGGAATGGCACGCTTGATCTGACATCCATTCTGAACAAAGCGCAAACCCTCCGCCAAATCAGGAAGAGTTTCGGCTACCGGCGCATCATTGCCGTTGGCGATGGCGCGAACGATGCCGCCATGCTGTCCGAAGCAACGATCGGGATCGCGTTCGGTGGCGTGCACACGCCTGCCGCTTCGACAATCGAAGCGGCACAGCATGTGGTTAACGACGGGCAGGCGTTGTGTGGGTTGTTGAGGTCTGTGTAACCGGGGACAACCAAGGGTGGCCATCCGCTGCGCATGACTGGACCCAATCAAGCGTCTTCAAGATCCTGAACGCGCCGCCTTTTTGTCGACGATGCTTTGCGCTTCGGCATAGGCGTTTTGCCCCATCGGACCTTGCAACCCTGAAAGGATATCGAGGGTCGTTTTTGACCCTTCTGGCGATATCCAAAGGGGTGATTTCTTCACGAATTGGAAGCCCCGGTGGCGAAGCGTGTAATAGGGCATCACATAGCCCATCGCTTGGGCAGACACCGCAGTCAGAATTATTTGGATGCGATCCTGACGACCCTCAGGCGAATTGGGGTCGCTTTCCAGAACCTCGTGACACTTTTTCAAAACACGAGGGTGGTCAGGTATGATCAAATGACGGGCCAGATCGTCAAGCTCTGCATTATCAAGCGCGCTGATTTCTTGATCCAGCTCCATAACGGAACAAGTCGCAGCATGGCTGAAGCCGTGCCGCATGACCCACTGCGTCAAGCCGATTTCCCCACGGCGCACGGTACGTCTTTTGTGGTTCGACAGGCGAAAGCTCCGCCAGAATCTTAAAAACTCGGGATCGCGAAGGATATTCTGACCGATTGCCAGCGCATAAGAGGCGTAGTGAAAATTACGGTGGTGGGCGGTGTATTGCCAGCGCAGCTCACGGAAATTAACAGCATCATGGCGCTTGATCCCGTAATTCGAAGTGGCACCACAAAAATCCACCTCTTTTGCACGCGCATCGGCAAACCAGCTTTTCGGAGCATCGACCATCCATGCAGAGTCGTTGAGAATGTACAGCCGCTCGACCTCGGGCAGCGCATTTTCAAGAGCAAGGATGCCGTCCCGATAACCCCCGAAATCATAGCCTATATTGGGCCGTTCAATGATCCTTGCGGTCATGGGCGCAAGCGTTTCAAGCTGCTGGCTGGACAAGGGCAAGTTCGACACGATAACTGGGCTGATGCCCTCTTCGACCATCATCCCAAGCGCATCGAGATGCGACCCGAGAATGCCATCAGAAGGGAAAATCAGATAAACCGCCACCTCGCGCCCCAGCATGAGATCGCCCTCATGCGTCTTGCGCAGCGCCTCTGCATCGCGGTCGTAGCTGGTTCGCAGATCGAAATATTCCCAAACCAGTCCAGGAAGTTCGATTATCTGGCGATTGAGACGTTGAAGTTCGCGTTTCAATTTCCAGAAAGGTACTTTTGTCATTTACGCAGCGTCCTGTTTCTTTGGATTCCCTCTTAAAGAGAATTCTAATGGCCCGCTACTGGACTTTATTTGGTGCTCAGTCAAAAATCTCAAAACCCCGATCCATGCAGCAGGCTGGAACAAACCTCAAATTTCTCTGCAGATGATATGTCGGCGGATAATGGTCTACAGGTGGTCGTTCGACACCGGAAATGTCAATTTTATAAGCCATTAAATCAGTCAAGAAATCGAGTGCGCCTGCCGTTTGGCCCAGTGACCTGCCACTGAACATTCATCCGTTCGGAACCGGAGCCCGTTGGGTTGTGCTCTGCTCCCCAACGTTGGATCACCGAAAGCTGGATCTTTCCCGCTGGTGCAGTGCTCCCCAACCTTGGACCGCCGGAAGCTGGGTTTTTCCGGGTCTTTCACGATGACGGGCTGGTGGCGTCATCAGGATAATATATGGCGATCGGGACCTTGTATCCGATCGCGCTCGAACATGCCCGATGCGCCCTCAAGCAAAGCGCGTGTCCATTGGTGTATCATTGTTGGATGCACGCCGAACCTACGGGCCAGTTCGCTGACCGTCTCCTTGCCTTTCAGCGCCTCTAACGCGATCTTTGCCTTGAACTTCGGGTGATGTTGTTGCCGTTTCGACATGATTGATCTCCTTTATAGTGAAGATCAGTAAACAACAAATCGCAGCTTACGTCAGTGTTCGAATTTCGAGGGGGTGGCAGCTCACTACTTCGCGAAGATTAAGGAATTCAGAGGGATAGCGAAATGCTAAGATCAAACCGATTGCAGCTACAAAGCCAGTTGGAACCTTGCCGCAGTTTTGATTGCATCAAGATGAATGTCCACAGATGGAGTGGTTGCTGCATGTGAGATAAAGGCGGCGAAGCTCTGATCTGTTTTGCATAACCGCAGCGCAATGCACCGGTTTTTCTTGAGCTTGCCAAAATAATTCTTGATCAGGTGCCGCCATTTGTATGTTTCCTTGTCGAAGTTTGCGGGGAAACGCCGGTTCGATTTCGGAGGAATGACAGGGGTTATGTCCTGCTTGTCGAGAGCTGACCGCAGCCAGTCGGCATCGAAAGCGCGGTCGGCAAGCAGGGGGTCGGCACAGAGCCGCTCGATCAAATCCGGCACTGAGCGCAGGTCATACGCTTGCCCAGGCATCAGCCTGAAGTCGACGAGGTTGCCTAAACTGTCGGTCAGCGCCAATATTTTGGTGGTGATACCGCCGCGCGAGCGTCCTATGGCCTGGCTGAGAATCCCCCTTTACCGCTCTGGCCCGACCGGTGGACCGTGACGATAGAGCCATCGATCATCGCGTATTCGAGATCGGGGGCAGAAGATAACGCTCTGAAAATGTTTTAGAATACAACGGCTTTGACCCA
>JALQUE010000421.1 GCA_023260815.1 Roseovarius sp. | reverse complement strand
TAGGACAACTCCGCGAGAGGAAGTGGAAAAGCGAACCGAGGGACTGTCGATCTTCCTTGTCGATATGCGGGAAGTTGTGCCAACCGAAGACGGTACAATCCCTTGCATCAGGGCCGACAGTTGGCCGAGGTCCAGCGGTTTGTTGATGCAGGCGTCAAACGCTAGATCGCTCAGCATCAAGGCGATTTCGGGGGATTGGTGCCCGCTCACGCAGATGATCCAGGCCCGCGCCGACGGCCCGTCGCCTTCCCGAATGCGTTCCGCCGCCTGATCCCCGTCGAGTCGTGGCATTTGCAGGTCCATCAGGATCAGGTCGAATTCCTCGGCCTCGGCCAGTTTAACGGCGATTTCGCCGTCCGCGGCCTCTGTCGGCAGCATGCCTACACGCGCGAGCTGCGCACAGGTCAGCTGCCGGATTACGTCATGATCCTCGGCGACCAACACCTTGAGGCCTGCCAGCACGTTGGAGGGGTCATCAGTTTCACTGTCCGCCCCGGGTGTAGCGTCATGCGCCTCGGGCAGTGTCACTCGCAGCCAGAAACGAGACCCCTCCCCAAGGGCGCTCTCAACACCCACCTCGCCGCCCATCGCGGCAGCCAGCCTGCGGCAAATCGCAAGGCCAAGACCGGTCCCGTCCTCGCGTATGCCGTCGCGCTCCAACATGCCGAAATCGCGAAACAGGCGCGGTATGTCGTCAGGCGCGATGCCGCAACCGGTGTCGGTGACGGCAAAGGTCACTGTGCGACCATCCGCGCCCGTCGAACCAAGCGTGGCGGAGAGCTGGACTCTGCCGCCGCGCGTGGCCTTTACCGCGTTGGTCGCGAAATTCAGCAGAACCCGCCGCAGGGACGCCACATCGCCCCTCAACATGGGGGAATCGTCGACCTGGATAACGATCTCGGTCCCATGCCGCTCCGCCGACGGCCGGACCAGATCGCCAACCTTCGTCAGCAGTGCAATGGGAGCAAAGGGCTCTGGCCGCAGCCGCGCCTCGCCTGCACCCAGTCGGGCCAGTTCCAGCACGTCGTCGATCAGGGTCAGCATTCCATGGCCGTCAGCCTTCAGGCGATGCAGCATTTGTTTCTGAGGCGGCTTGTCCAAATGTGCTTTAAACAGATCGAGCCCCCCCAGCATCGCAACCAACGGCGTGCGCAAATCATGCGCAAGCACGGCCATCAGGCGCGACTTGCGGGCATCCGACGCGCGGACTTCTCCCAGCAGGCGCTCTCGTTCCGCGGCCTCGCGAGCCGCACGCCGAGCCTCATCCCGGTCCCGGCGACGGCCAAGCACCAGGGTCGCGATACTTCCGCTCAGCAACAGGGCCATCAACCCCGAAAGCGCCGGCCAGGCGGAGCGATACAGAGCAGACAACGGAGACGCCAGCGGCTGGGAGACCGCAAGCGTCCAGCCCGGCGCAACCTCAAGGCGACGCATCGCGAACAGTCTGGGTGCCCCGCCGTACAAGGGGGGACCGACAGCGACACCGCTGTCCCGTCCCTCAGAAAAGGCGACATACCAGTCTGGCAGGCCTGCCAGCATGAAACCCTTGTTGTGCTGCGATCGCGCAATGACCCGGCGCGAGCCGTCAGCGATGGCGGCAAACTCGTCTTCCGCCAGTTCGGCTTCCATCAGCCAAGCGTTGATGTCGTCCAGGGTGGCGACGAAGCCAAGAATGGCTGTCGTATCGTCTGGCAAGGTGATCGCAGTCACGGTGGCCACGATCAACTGGTTCGCCAGCCTGCCCACGAAGGCATCGGTGGTCACGCTGCGGCCCAGTTGCAGACTCTCCGCCTCGGCACGCCTCAGTTCAGGGCGGTCGGTGCCAGGAGAGGGGCCAAACAAGGTCCCTTCAGGCGTAAAGGTATTCATGAGTTGGCGAACCTGTTCGTTCCCGCTCGTGATGACGAACCACCCACCGAACACTTTGCCGACGCGGCGCGCCAGCCGTTCGATCCGCGCCAGATCGAACTCTTCGCTCAGCGCAGGCGATTCCGCGACGGTCAGCACGGCCGCATGGTAGGCTGACAACTTCAGATCGATGGACCGCGCAATCTCGTCGGCGCGCCTTTGCAGGGCGTCCTCCGTCGAACCCCGTTCGACGCTGCCAACCACGAGAGCTGTCGATACCATCACCGCCAGCGAGAGGGCGAACACGATTGCGAACGCCACGGGTCCGCGCCGGAGAAGGCCAGCGTCTGGCACACTGCGGGCTAGGATCGAGGCTATAGCCTTAAGTTGGGGAGCATTCTTCATCATCGACCCGCCTAGATTCATGAGACAAACCCTTATTCTAATGGGTGCCAGCTTCGCTCACGATGATGTACCGTAAAGACCTCGCTTGAATCTGCGCAAAAGATAGCGGATTGCGACAGAAGGCACTCTTCCGCGCCTTGAGGTTGCGCCCTGGGGCATGGAACGCGCAGTGGACCCTGAAAATTCTTTAGACCGACGACGCCCAAGACGGTGCGAAAGAACATTCTGCATGTGTGTGTGCGTCTGCGCCGTCCACACCCCATTGGATTTGGGGTTGCGCTCAGGGGCACGGGCTTGGTGCGTCGGGCAAAACCCAACTCGTTTCGGCAGGTTCGTGGCGGATCGCGGGAGAGCGCCGTTCACCGCATTGCGGCGAACTTGCAAGGACGTCGTACAGCCGACCTGCGACAGCGCAGCGTGATGCCCGCGTTCTTCATGGGGTGAATGTCGGCTTCCAACCCCGACGCATTACCGGTTCGCAGCTACGGCGAAGGTCCGATGTCCGTCCGGATACGAAGAATTTGTTTAGAAATTTGAGGCGGTGTTACGCTATCCCGTCGGCTTGGCCGAGGACGTGGCGGGTTTGGAGGACAGGAGAGAACCATGTCCATCGAAACCCTACCCGCCCTTCGTCCTGCGCGCGCCTTTGAACAAGGGGCGCATCATTGGCCAGAAGCGGCCACTTTTAGCGAAACATGTCTGGTCCATCCCTGTCCGGCTGGAAATGGCGGACAACAGGCGTGATCTCGCGCTGTTCAATATGGCCGTCGACAGCAAACTCCGCGGTTGCGATTTGGTCTGCCTGAAGGTGAACGACGTTTACGCCGCAGGCCGTGTCAAAGAACGTGCTTCAATCATGCAAACCAAGACACGCAAGCCTGTCCGTTTCGAGATCACCAAAACCACACGGCTGTCATTGGAGCGTTGGATCAAGGATCCCGAAATGACAGGCTGCGAACGTCTCTGGCCCAGCAGTGTCCATGCCAGCCCGCACCTTTCCACGCGCCAATATGCGCGGATCATGCGCGACTGGGTGCTCTCGATCGGGCTGGAACCAAGCGCTTATGGCACCCATTCGATGCGCCGCACCAAGGTTGCCCAGATGTACAAGAAGACGGGCAATCTGCGCGCAGTCCAACTGCTGCTTGGCCACACGAAGATGGACAGCACTGTGCGTTATCTCGGCGTTGATCTGGATGATGTGCTGTTCTTGTCGGAAGGGATCGACCTGTAAGCTGTGCCTGGTCGGTTCAGGCCGGTCAGGCATGTCGCCAAGCGCGACATTTGGTTGACTTTGCAAGTAATGTCGCCTAAAGCTACACGATGAAGCAGATCAGCTACACGAAAGCCGCGATCAAGGTCTTGCGGCGGATGCTTGCGAACACGGCCAAGCTGATCCGCACCAAGATTGAGGCCTATGCGCAGGACCCAACCGCACAGGCCAATAACGTGAAACCCCTCAAAGGCCGAGAGGGCATCAGGCTTCGGGTCGGGGATTGGCGGGTCATCATGGACGATCAGGGCAACGTCTTGACGTGCTGGAAATTGGCCCTCGGGGCGGCATCTATGACTGAAAGGGCATGACATGAACGAGATGGTGACGATCCCGCGCGAAGAATATGATCGCCTGCGGGCCGCGGCTGAAGATCTGGCCGACCTCCAGACCTATGACCGCGCAAAGGCCGCACTTGCGGCGGGCGAGGATGAACTGATCCCCGC
>JALQUE010000362.1 GCA_023260815.1 Roseovarius sp. | reverse complement strand
CAGGATCACCTCGAGCGCGGATTTGTCGGGAAACTTTGGGTGCGGGTCGATCGGGATGCCGCGGCCCTTGTCGCGCACGGTCAGGGCGTAATCCTCGTGCAGCTCGACCTCGATGCGGTTGGCGTGGCCGGCGACGGCCTCGTCCATGGAGTTGTCGAGGATTTCGGCCACAAGGTGATGCAGCGCGCGTTCGTCGGTGCCGCCGATATACATGCCGGGACGTTTGCGGACGGGTTCCAGCCCTTCGAGCACCTCGATCGAGGAGGCGTCGTAGTCGGAACTGTCTGTGGCGGAGAGAAGATCGTCGGCCATTGGGTGCTGCTCATTTTTGTGGTTGTCGCACAGTATGCCAGAGGCGCCGGGGCGAAGGAAGGGCTTGTGGCGATCAGGGGGCTGTCAGCATGTCGCGCAGGTGGCGCGCGCAGCCCCTGAGCGCTGCGGTGTCGTCGCAGATCAGATGAACGGGGATGGCCTCGATGATCGCGGCATAGGGGCCACGGGCGGTGAAACTCGCATCGAAGCCCAGAGGCCGCAGATGGGGGGCTGTGGCGCGGGCCGTGCCGCCGATGAGGTAAAGCCCGCCGGTGGCCATGTGATGCAGGCACAGATTGCCAGCCACCGCCCCCAGAAGCCGGGCAAAAAGGGTCAGCGCCGCGCTGGCGTGTGGATCGGTGCCGGCGGTGTGGCCGGCGATGATCTCATGGGTGTTGCGCGGGGTGCCTGCCTGCCAGTGGTAGATGCGCTGAAGCCCCGGACCCGAGAGCGCCGCCTCGATCGGTTTGTGGGGGTGGTCGTGGGCGAGGTGGCGGGTCAGCGCGTTGAGCGGTGGATCCAGGTGCGGCAGCGCCGAATGGCCCGATTCGGCGGGGGGCACGAACAGCCTGCCCTCGATCCGGTGCGCCACGGCCACGTTGCAACCGGTACCAAGGCCCAGCACGAGGCGCGAACCGGCATCGGGCGTGCCGGGGCGAAGGGGGGTGATCGCATCAGCGGGCAGATCGTCAAGGGCCAGCGCCTGCGCCTGAAGGTCATTCAGCAGATGGACATGCGCCGCCCCGATGGCGGCGCGCAGGTCATCTGCGGTGATGTGCCAGTCGTGATTGGTCAATTGCGCCGCGTGCCCGCGCACCGGCCCTGCGACCCCGGCGCAAAGGGCGGTGATCTGCCCGGCGCCTTGCGTGGACAGATAGGTGGCGAGCAGCGGGGCGAGGCCCGAAAAATCGGCATTGCGAAAGCTGCGCGCGGTGCCGTCGATCAGGCCGTGGCCCGGATCGGCCAGCCCGACACGCGTGTTGGTGCCGCCGACATCGGCCAGCAGATGCAGATCAGCCATCGCGCCAGCGGGCCATGGTGGCGCGGGCGGTCTGGGCCAGCATCACCACGTCGATCCCCACGGCCAGAAACTGCGCGCCCCAGTCGCGATAGGTCAGTGCTGTGTCATGATCGAGCGACAGGATGCCCGCGGCCTTGTCGGATGCGGCGATGCGCGCCAGCGCGTCGCGGATCACGGCGCGCACCTCGGGCTGGTCGCTGTCGCCCAGATGCCCCATATCGGCGGCCAGATCGGAGGGGCCGATGAACACGCCGTCCACGCCATCGACCTTGAGGATGTCGTCCAGCGCGTCGATCCCGGCGCGGGTTTCCACCTGCACCAGAAGGCAGATCTGCGCATTGGCGGTCGAGATGTAGTCGGGGATCGCCGAGAACTGCGTCGCCCGCGCCAGCGCCGCGCCCGATCCGCGAATGCCGTCGGGCGGATAGCGGGTGGCGCGCACCAGCGCACGGGCTTGATCGGCGCTGTCGACCATCGGGATCAACAGGGTTTGCGCCCCGGCGTCGAGCACCTGCTTGATCGCCCAGGCCTCGCCCATGGGCAGGCGCACCACGGGCGCGCTGTGGCGCCCTTCGAGCACCTGCAACTGGCGCATGATGGCGGGCAGATCGTTGGGGGCATGTTCACCGTCGATCACCAGCCAGTCGAACCCGGCGGTGGCAAGGATTTCGGTCGGGTAGGCATCGGCGAAGCCCGCCCAGCATCCATAGAGCATGTCGCCGCGCGCCAGTGCGGATTTGAAGCGGTTTTCGGGGGCGGGCATGGGCGGTCTCCTGTGTGATTTGGGGCAAGCTTAGACCGCCGGGGGACCAAGGTTAAGCCACGGATTTCGCCGCCTTGATCGCTTGCAGGATCACCCGCCGGTCGCCGATGTGATTGGCGAGGATCAGGATGAGGCGGGCGTTCAGCGCGGCGCTTTGCGCCTCGGTCAGCCCGTCATGCGCGGCCAGAAGATCGGCATAGGTGTCGTCGGGTGCGTCAAGATTGGGCGCCAGGGTGAGATCGGTCATGATGTGTGTCCTGTGGCACGAGAAATGGCCTGCCGCACAGTGGCGGCATCGGCACGCGGCCAGCGGGCCGCGACATGCTGATCGGGGCGTATGAGATAGAGCGCGTGGGCCGCGTCGCCCAGAAAGCGCGCGCGCAGCTCGGGGGTGAGTGCGTCGCTCATCTCCAGCAGGTCGACGCCCTCCAGCCGTGGGGCATCCGACCCAAGCGCCAGAAGCGTGAACCCGTGGCCCAGATGGTCCAGCAGGTAGCCATCGCCCAGAGGGGCATCGGGGCAGACGGCGCCGGGGTGGCTGCGGGCGGGGCCGGTCAGGGCGTCGGGGGTGTGGAGCGGCGATCCGTCATGGATGCAGGGCTGGGACAGGCGCCCGGAATTGACCATCTGACGGGCAAAGGCATGGCGCGCGCCCAGATCCAGAACGGCATCGCGGAACGTCCGGCTGATGGCGGATTTCGGGGTGATGAACTCGGTCGCGCGGGTGGAGTGGAGAATGTTTTCATCCGCTGCCTGCACGCGCTCGGTGTCGTAGCTGTCGAGCAGCGTTTCGGGCGCGTCGCCAGCCAGAACCATGCGCAGTTTCCAGCACAGGTTGTCCGCGTCCTGCAGCCCTGAATTTGCGCCGCGCGCGCCAAAGGGGCTGACCTGATGGGCGGCGTCGCCCGCAAAGATCACCCGTCCGTGGCGGAACCGCGACATGCGGCGGCACTGGAACCGGTAGATCGAGACCCATTCCAGCGAGAACGCCACATCCGGCCCCAGCATTGCTGTGATCCGGGGCATGACGTTTTCGGGGCGCATTTCTGCCTCGCGGTCGATGTCGCGGCCCAGGTGCAGGTCGATCCGCCAGATGCCGTCGGGCTGTTTGTGCAGCAGCGCGGATTGGCCGGGGTTGAAAGGCGGATCGAACCAGAACCAGCGTTCGGTCGGGATCTCGGTGCGCATGGTCACGTCGGCGATCAGGAAATTGTCCTCGAATGTCTGGCCGGTGAACCCCAGCCCCAGCATGTCGCGGCAGGCGGACCCTGCGCCATCGCAGGCGATCAACCAGTCGGCCTCGATCCGGTAGGGGCCGTCCGGGGTGTCGATGCTCAGGGCGGTGTGGTCGGGGTGGCCATCGATGCGGGTCAGTCTGTTGCCCCCCCGCAGATCTACTTGCGCGCCCGCGTCTTGCAAGGCGCGCAGACGGTCCACCAGCGCGTGTTCCAGATGGTATTGCTGCAGGTTGATGAAGGCCGGGCGGCTGTGGCCCGCTTCGGGGAGAAGGTCGAAGGTATAGATCTGGCGATCCCCGACGAACACCTTGCCGATGTTCCAGCGCACGCCCATGTCGACCAGCCGGTCGCCAAGGCCCAGACGGTCGGCGATCTCGAGGGTGCGTTTGGAAAAACAGATCGCGCGCGACCCGTCGCTCGGGCGGTCATTGTCATCCAGCAGCACGACCGGCACGCCCTGCTGACCCAGATCGATCGCGGCCGCCAGCCCCACCGGCCCCGCCCCGATAATCACGACCGGGTGGCGGGGCGGTTGGGTCGCGTCCTGATCCGGGCTGCGGGCATAGGGATAAAGCGGTGTCTGAGCGATGCGGGTCATCGGGGTGGGGTGTCCGGGGACGGTTGAAATCCGCAGGTGCCATCCTCAGGTGGAGGGCAGAGCGGATCATTCGTGAAAGGAGGATGCACCATGTTCCCAACCGAGACATCCGACACGCGGCCCGAAAGACTGGCGCCCGACTGGGGCTGGAAAGGGCTGGCCGTGCTGGGCGCGATCATGCTGCTTGGCGGCTTCACGGCGTTTCTGAACCCGTTCGCGGCCTCGTTGACCGTGGAAATCGTTGCGGGGGCTGCCTTTTTGCTGGCCGGGGCGATGCAGCTGTGGCTGGCGGTGACGGACCGCACGCAGGCATCAGGCGACCGCTGGCTGGCGGGGGCGCTTGGCGTGGCGGTGGTGTTGCTGGCGGTGTCGTTGATCGTCAATCCACTGGCCGGGCTGCTGACGCTGACCGTCCTTGTGGCGCTGTTGTTTGCGGTCATGGGCGCGTTGCGCGTGGCGATCGGCTGGCGGTTGCGCCCGCGGGAAGGCTGGGGCTGGATCCTGGCGTCGGGGGTGATGTCGCTGGCTCTGGCGGCGGTGATCGTGGTGGCCCTGCCCGGGGCGGCCCTTGGCCTGCTGGGGCTGTTTCTTGGGATCGACCTGACGGTTGCGGGCGTCGTGACCCTGTCGCTGGCGGTGCGCCGCAAGCCACAGGGCTGATCGCAACCGCGCAGAGGGAGATGCAGCCTGCGCCCCGGCATCATCCGGCCTTGTCGTCGCGAGTGCGGTCCAGCCGGCGCAGCGCCCGGTAGCTGAGCACCGCCGTGCCCCCGAAGAAGGCGCCGCCGATCAGGATGATCTCGAAAAAGGCCGGTCCGGTGGGCATCCCGCGCCATGCCACCACAGCGGCCAGGCCGACCAGCCCGATGATGCCGGTGGCAAGGCGAAACTGCAGTTCGCCGCGGGTTGGTCCGTATTTGCTCATGGGTGATCCTCCGCCGCGCTGTCGTGATGGTCGAAATTCAGATGGACCGCGTCCAGTTGTGGGGGCGCGATCCCGGCATGAGGCAGGTGCACATGCGCCTGTCCGCGATGGTGGATCTGGGTCATGGTCTGGCTGAGGGACGCGAAAAACCCCGGTCGCGGGGCGGAGACCACCCCGTCGGGCAGATCGCACAGCACGTGGTAAAGCCGCGCATCGGCGCATGCGTTGTTGCGCGCCATCATCACATAGGGGTGGGCGGAGGTTTCGGTCATCCCTGAAGCGCCTCCCACATCTGCAGGTCGCGTTCGGCGGTCCAGATGCGCGGGGTGTCGATGCCGCGCGCCTCGTCATGGGCGCGGGCGACGTTGAAGGGCAGACAGTGTTCGTAGATCGCGTAGTCCGAGAATTTCGGGTCGCATTCGGCGCGCACGGCGTCCCAAGCCTCTTTCAAGGGGCCGCCACGGGCGGCGATGCGGGCGGCGGGACGATAGGTGCTGTCCAGAAAATCGCGGGTGTTCTCGATTGCGGCGGTCACCATTTCGCGGCCCATCAGGGCGTCGCCGCGACCGGGGGCGATGGCGTCCACGTCAAAGCGCCGGATCGCATCCAGCGTCGCGCCCCACTCAGTGAAATGCCCGTCGCCGCAATAGCAGGCCGAGTGATATTCGACGATGTCGCCTGTGAACATCACGTTCTCGTCGAGCACGTGGATCACGATATCGCCGGCGGTATGGGCGCGGCCCAGATGCATCAGGTCCACCCGGCGATTGCCCAGATAGACCGACATGGAGCGCGAAAAGGTGGTGGTGGGCCAGGTCAGGCCGGGGATGCTTTCGTGACCTTCGAAAAGCCGTGGGAACCGCTGGAATTCGCTGTCCCAGTCCTCTTGTCCGCGTTCGGCGACCATGGCGCGGGCCATGTCGGACATGAGGATCTGATCGGCGCCAAAGGCCGACGCGCCCAGCACCCGCACCGCGTGATAATGGGTCAGCGCCAGATGGCTGATCGGCTTGTCTGTGACCTCGCGCACTTTGTCGATCACCTTGGCGGCAAGGCGTGGGGTGGCCTGTGCCTCGATGATCATCACGCTGTCATCGCCTATGATCACGCCGGAATTGGGATCGCCCTCGGCGGTGAAGGCCCAGAGGCCGCGGCCGACCTCGGTGAAGCTGATGGTCTTGTCGGTCATGTCGCCTTGCGAGGCAAAGGCCTTGGCCATGAGGACGGCTCCTTTCTTCAATGGACAGGTGCGGACCGCTGTGCTGTGCTGGAAAGATGACCCGCGTCACCCGTCTGCCCTATCTTGTCACAGGGATGATGATCCTGGCCACCGCCGCGATGCTGTTGGCGATGGGCCGGGCGATGATCTGCCCTTGCGGGCATGTCGATCTGTGGGGCGCCGTGGGCAGCGCCGAGGCCAATATGCAGCTGGCCGATTGGTATACGCCCAGCCATCTGCTGCATGGGCTGTTGTTCTATGCCGGGCTTTGGGCGGTGGTGCCGCGGCTGTCGGTGGGTTGGCGGCTGGTGCTGGCGACCGGTCTGGAATGCGCATGGGAGGTGTTGGAAAACACCGATGCGGTGATCGGGTATTATCGGGCGAACACCGTGTCGGGCGAATATATCGGCGACAGCGTGGTCAATTCGGTGTCGGATATCGTGATCATGCTGCTGGGGTTCTGGCTGGCGCGGGTGCTGCCGGTCTGGGCCTGCGTCGCGCTGGTGGTGGGGTTCGAGGTGCTGACGGCCCTGCTTGTCCGCGATGGTCTGGCGCTGAACATCCTGATGTTCGTCTGGCCGATCGACGCGGTGCTGGAGTGGCAGAAAGCGGGTTAGGGCCATGCCGCGACCGTCTGTTCGATGGCGCCGAAGATGGACTGCCCGGTTGCGTCCTCCATCCAGATCCTGATGCGGTCGCCGGGATGCAGAAAGGGCGTGGCGGGCGCACCGTCGCGGATGGTCTCGACCATGCGCTGTTCTGCGATGCAGGAATACCCGCAGCCGCCCCGCGCCACTGGATCGCCCGACCCGTCGCCCCCCCGGTTCGACACTGTGCCCGAGCCGATCACCGTGCCCGCCGCCAAGGGCCGGGTGTGGGCGGCATGGGCGACAAGCTGACCGAAATCGAAGGTCATGTCGCGGCCCGCATCGGCCCGCCCGAAGGGCTGACCGCCCAGATCCACCTTCAGCGCGCCATGCAGCTTGCGACCATCCCAGCCGGGCAGGGCGTCGGGTGTCACCGCCACCGGCGAACAGGCACTGAGCGGTTTGGACTGCACAAAACCAAAGCCCTTGGACAGTTCATCGGGAATGAGGTGCCGTAGCGAAATGTCATTGAGCAGCATCACCAGGCGGATCGCGGCGGCGCCGTCATCCGGGGTGACGCCTTGCGGCACATCGGCGGTGATGACGGCGATCTCGGCCTCGAGATCGAGACCCCATGCCGGATCGCCGGTGATCGGCGCATGCGGCGCAAGGAATTGCGACGCGCCCTGATACATCAGCGGATCGGTCCAGAAGCGCGCCGGCATCTCGGCGCCGCGCGCGCGCCGCACCAGATCGACATGGTTGACATAGGCCGACCCATCAAGGAACTGCGCCGCGCGCGGCAGCGGGGCCAGGGCGCTTGCCGGATCGAACGGCTGCGGCGGGCCGGCGCGCGCGGCGACCCGGTCGGGCGGCATCGCGGCATCCAGCATGGCGATCATCGACAGCCCCTCGATCGGGCGGCAGGTGGTCAGATCGTCCGTGACGATCACCAGACGGCCATCCCGGTTCGACCCGTCGGGCAGGCTGGCCAGCTTCATGGGGTGCCGCCTTTCATGTCGGGTCCGGGGTGCCGTCGAACCTCTTTTCGAGATCGGCCCAGCAGTCGATGTAATCGTCCTGCAACGGCGCCTCGGTCGCGGCGAAGGCGGTAAGATGTTGGGGGAACCTGGTTTCGAACATGAAGGACATCGTGTCCTGCAGCTTGTGCGGCGCCAGATCCGCAGCCGAGGCTTTTTCAAACGCCTCGCGGTCGGGTCCGTGGGGCAGCATCATGTTGTGCAGGCTCATGCCGCCCGGGACGAAGCCCTGCGGCTTGGCGTCATACTGGCCGTGGATATTGCCCATCAGTTCGGACATGATGTTGCGATGATACCAGGGTGGGCGGAAGGTGTTCTCGGCCACCATCCAGCGGTCGCGAAACAGCACGAAGTCGATATTGGCAGTGCCCGGCACGCCCGAGGGTGCGGTGAGCAGCGTGAAGATCGACGGATCGGGGTGATCGAACAGGACCGCGCCAACCGGGCAATAGGTGTTCAGATCGTATTTGCAGGGCGCATAATTGCCGTGCCATGCCACCACATCCAGCGGGCTGTGGCCGATCTGGGTCTGGTGGAACTGGCCACACCATTTGACCGTCACGCTCGATGGTGTCTCGCGGTCCTCGAAGGCGGCGACGGGCGTCTTGAAGTCGCGCCGGTTGGCCATGCAATTGGCACCGATCGGGCCGCGCCCCGGCAGATCGAAGGTCTGGCCGTAATTCTCGCAGACAAAGCCGCGCGCCGGCCCTTCGATCAGCTCCACCCGGTAGAGCAGGCCACGCGGGATCACCGCGATCTCTTGCGGGGCGATCTCGATCACGCCCAGTTCGGTGCAGAACCGCAGGCGGCCGTCCTGTGGCACCACCAGCAGTTCGCTGTCGGCGGAGTAGAAATAGGCGTCCTGCATCGAGGCGGTCACCAGATAGATATGGCTGGCCATGCCCACCTGCGTGTTCACGTCGCCCGCCGTGGTCATCGTGCGCATCCCGGTCAGCCATGTCAGAGATGTGTCGGCATGGGGCACCGGATCCCAGCGATATTGCCCCAGGCTGATGACCTCCGGCACCACATGCGGCGCGGTTTTCCAATAGGGCAGGTCGATCCGGTGATAGCGGCCCGAATGCCGGACCGAGGGACGGATGCGGTAACACCAGGTCCGTTCGGGCGTGGTTGCGGTAAAGGCGGTGCCGGACAATTGCTCGCCGTAAAGACCGTAGGCGCATTTCTGGGGGCTGTTCATGCCTTGCGGCAGCGCGCCGGGCAGGGCCTCGGTCTCGAAGTCATTTCCCCAGCCGGGCATGTAGCCTCGGGAGGGGCCTACGGGCGTCGGTGCGCGGGTCAGGCCGATGGCGGTGTTCGGATCGGTGCCTTTGGTCGTCATGCTGTGCAGCCCTCCCGTCTTTGGCGTTTTTCGGGTGACGGTGTCACCGGAACGCGGCGCGCCCGACCTTCGGGAGTTTAGCGAACCGGGCGCGGCTTGTCCCATGACTTTCCTTGATCGGCCGTGCCCGTCCGATGCAGCCGATGGGCTTGCTGCGCCGGGGGCTTTACTTTCGCCGCGAAACCGCCGACAGATTTTGGCATGAATGATCATGCCAAAGGCCTTCTCATCACAGCGATCGGCGTGCTTTTCGTGGTGCCTGATTCGCTGTTCATCCGGCTGATCGACGCCTCTGCCCCCACGATCACCTTCTGGCGCGGGCTGACCTCGGGGTCGTTCATCCTTCTGGGGGTGATCCTGGTGATGGGCCTGCGTGGCTTCCGCGATGTGGCGCGCACCGGGCTGCCGGGGCTGATCTACACGGTGCTGATCGCGGCCACCGCGCCGGGCTTTGTGCTGGCGGTGAAATGGACCAGCGTGGCCAATGTGGTGTTCATCATTGCCTCGATGCCGGTGTTCGCGGCGATCTTCAGCCGGATCTTTCTGGGCGAGCCGATCAGCAAGCGCATGGTGCTGACCATGTCGGGGGTGTTCGTGGGCCTTGGGATCATCGCCTGGGGCTCGGGTGAGACGGAAGGCGCCTCATGGCAGGGCGATCTTGTGGCGCTTGGCGTGTCGGCCAGTTTCGCCGGGGCGATGACGGCAGCGCGCAAGCTGCGTGCGACCTCGATGATTCCGGCGATCCCGTTGGCCTATATCGGGGCGTCGCTGCTGATCTGGCCCTTTGCCGATCCGGTCGCGCCGGTCGCCGCGCAATGGCATCTTCTGCTGGGGCACGGGGCGTTCATCACCGTGTCCACCTGTCTTCTGACGCTTGGCCCGCGCTATATCGGCTCGGCCGAGGTGGCGTTGCTGATCTTGCTTGAATCGGTGCTGGCGCCGCTGCTGGTCTGGGCTGTGATCGGCGAAGACCCCGGCCCATGGGCGCTGGCCGGGGGCGTGGTGGTGATCGGTGTGCTGTTCGCCTCGAACCTCTGGGCGCTGCGCGCCCGCCACCGGATGCGCAACGCATCTCAGCCGCGCGTCGGACCGCCGGTGGTTTAGACAGGCTTAGAAATCGGCGGCCACACCGGGCAAGTTCAACGACTTGATCAGATCGCGCAATTCCTGCCGTGCGGCGATGTTCGAGATATTGAGCTGCTTGACCCCCACATCCTTGAGATCCAGCAGCGTCAACCCGCGGGGAAACAGCTCGCGGAAGATGACCCTCTCGTTGAAGCCGGGGGCAATGCGAAAACCGATGCGGCGGGCCAGCTTGTCCAGCGCATCGCCCATCTTCTGCTTGTTGACCATCTGCTGTGCGCCCAGCCGGTTGCGCACCACCACCCAGTCGATCGGCTTCAGCCCGGCCTGCGCGCGCAGCTGGCGCGCATTCCAGACCATTTCCGAATAGACCGACGGCCCGATGATCCGCTGACCGTCACTGTCCACATGCGCCAGAAGGTCAAAATCCACGAAACTGTCGTTCAGGGGCGTGATCAGCGTGTCGGCAAGGCTGTGGGCCACCTGGCTCAGCCGGGTATGCGAGCCGGGGCAGTCGATCACGATGAAGTCGCTGTCGGACTCAAGCTGGGCCACGGCGGCGGACAGGCGGCGATCATAGAGGTTCTCGCCGGGCTTGAGACTGGCCTGATCGATCTCGGGCAGGTCGTGATATCGCGGGCTGGGAAGGCTCAGCCCGGCCTTCTCGAGAAACGTTTTGCGATTGGTGGCATAGCGGCCGAATGTCTTTTGCCGCAGGTCAAGATCCAGCGCGCTGACCTTGTGGCCCATGCGTGCAAGGGCGGTGGCCACGTGCATCGATACGGTGGATTTGCCGGCGCCCCCCTTCTCGGTGCCGACGACGATGATATGGGCCATGACCTGTTCCCCTGTCCCTGTTCCGGGCTGTTTTTCTTGCACCATACTCTAGCCGCGGGTCGTGCGGTTGGAAAGATGCTGTTGCGTTGATGCGACGCTTTGCGGCCCTTGTTGCATTGGGGTCGCGCTTCATGAAAAACGCCGCCCCGGGGGGGCGGCGTGATGTCTTGCAGGCTGTGCCCGGCGATCAGAAGCCGAGGCCCGCGTACTTGTTCTTGAACTTCGACACGCGACCGCCGGTATCCATCAGGCGGGTGCCGCCACCGGTCCAGGCCGGGTGGACAGAAGGGTCGACGTCCAGCGACAGGCTGTCGCCTTCGGCGCCATAGGTCGAGCGCATCTGCACGATCGTGCCATCGGTCAGCTTGACGTCGATGACGTGATAATCGGGGTGGATATCTTTTCTCATCGTGCCGCTCCTTATGCCGACGTGCCGGATTGGGGTTTGTAATGGGCGTCCTCGGCGATCCGGGCCGATTTGCCGCGACGCGACCGCAGGTAATACAGCTTGGCGCGGCGCACGCGGCCACGGCGCACGACGGTGATGCTGTCGATATTGGTGGAATAGAGCGGGAACACACGTTCGACGCCTTCCCCAAAGGAAATCTTGCGGACGGTAAAGCTGCCGGCGATGCCAGACCCGTTCTTGCGGCTGATGCACACGCCTTCGAAGTTCTGCACGCGCGACCGAGTGCCCTCGGTCACCTTGTAGCCGACGCGCAGCGTATCCCCGGCCTTGAAATCCGGGATGGTCTTGCCAAGCTCTGCAACCTGCTCGGCGTCCAGTTGAGCGATAATGTCCATCGCTTCGTCTCCTATATGCTTGCGGTTCATTCCGCAAAGATTGGTGCCGCCTCAGAGCTCTTGGTCTTCGTCCGGGTCCCTACCATGCACCGCACAATAAGCCCGCCAGAGATCAGGTCGTCGTTCCTTCGTCAGCCGTTCGGCCTGGGCCCGCCGCCAGGCTGTGATATGGCCGTGATGCCCCGAAAGAAGAATTTCAGGGATCGCAAGGCCGTTCCAGAGGGCGGGTCTCGTGTATTGGGGATGTTCAAGCAGACCTTCGGAAAAGGACTCCTCCTCCGTCGATGCCTGATTCCCAAGCACGCGCGGTATAAGTCGGACAGCCGCATCAATCAAGGCCTGAGCGGCGATCTCGCCCCCGGACAGAACGAAATCCCCGATCGAGACCTCCTCGATGCCGTAATGGCCGATCACCCGGTCGTCCAGCCCCTCGAAACGCCCGCAGATCAGCGTGACGCCCGGACCGTCCGACAGACGCTGCGCCATGGCCTGATCGAAGCGCTTGCCGCGTGGGCTGAGATAGATCAGCGGCGCCTCCCGTGGCATCCGCGCGCGCGCATGATCGATGGCGCGGCCCATCACGTCCGGGCGCAGCACCATGCCGGCGCCGCCCCCTGCGGGGGTGTCGTCGACATTGCGGTGCCGCCCCTCACCGAACAGGCGCAGATCCACCGTGTCCAGCTGCCATAGCCCGTCCTTCAGCGCTCGCCCGGTCAGGCTTTCGCCCAAAACACCTGGAAACGCCTCCGGCAGAAGCGTGATCACCTGCGCAGTCCAGGCCTTGGCCAGCCTCGGGCTGTGGGTCATCAGTTCCTGCGGCTTCAGGCTGACCGTGATCGTCTTGCGACCGTGGGATTTGGGGGCGTCAGTCATGCCGTCAGGGCTTAGTCCGCGCACGCGGCCGTGGCAAGAGGCGCTCTGCTCCAGGCGCGGCGCCTGTGGCAGGCTGCGGGATGCCTCCGGCGGGGATATTTGAGGCCAGAAGAAGCCGCGCGCGCCCTGTCTTCTTCTGGCTGGAAATATCCCGGGGGTCTGGGGGCAGAGCCCCCAGCCTCGGCCGGGGATCAGAACAGGCCGTCGGGCGGGTCGGCGACGATGCGCCCCGAGGCCATGTCCACCGTGGGCACCGCCTGACGCGTGAAGGGTAAAAGCACGGTCGATGTTAGGCCGTGGCCGTGCAGTTCGAGGAGATCTCCCGCGCCATGGTTCAGCACCGACTTGACCCGGCCCAACAGGGTGCCGCCGGTGTCGTAGACCTCCATCCCGATCAGGTCGGTATGGTAATATTCCTCGTCGGGCAGCACCGGCAGGCGATCGCGCGCCGTGTAGAGCCGGATGCCGCGCAGCGCGTCGGCCTGTTCCTTGGTGGCCACGCCTGACAGGCGCGCGATCAGCCCGCCCTTGGCGCTTTGTCCGGTCAGCGTGATCTCGAAGCTGCGGGTGCGGTCCTCGGTTTCCAGCGGGCCGTAGGCGGCGATGTCCTCGGGGGTGGCGGTGAAGCTCTTGAGGCGCAGTTCGCCGTGCACGCCGAACGCGCCGGCGATCGCGCCGAGGCAGATGCGGGTGGTGTCGGTCATTCGGTCTCTCCGCGGCAAAGGCCGTTTTGCACCGTGCCGCCTGCGGCGGTGCAGCGCTCCTGATGCTGGTTGCGTTCGTAGAATAGCCCGACCAGAAAGACGATGGCCATCAGGACAAGGGTGCGGACGGGTCGGAACATGCGCGTCACCGGTCCTCGATCGTGAGGGAGGTGCTGCGGTCTTCCCAGCCGGCGCGCTCGAGTTCCGGGGTGTCGTCCTCGGTTTCGGGCCAGCCGACGCAGAGATAGCCGACCAGTTCCCAGCCCCGGGGCACATCGAGATCACGCGACAAGCGGTCGGGGTCGAGGATCGAGACCCAGCCGACGCCCAAGCCATGACTGCGCGCCATCAGCCAGAATTGCGTGATCGCGCCCACCACCGAATAGCGGCGCATTTCGGGCATCGTGCCTGCGCCGAGGCCCGCGCCCTTGTCGGTCGTCTCGTCGCAGAAGATGGCCAGCTGCACCGGTGCGTCGGTCATGCCTGACAGTTTCAGGCCGCTGTACAGCTGCGCGCGGTCGCCCTCATAGCCCGAGAGGGCCGCCGCGTTGGCGCGGCTGTAATTGTCCAGCGCCGCCCGGCGCGCCGCCGGGCTGGTCACGCGAATCACGCGCCAGGGTTCGCTGAGCCCCACGGAGGGGGCCAGCAGGAAGGTGTCGAGGCAGGCGCGCAGCACCGCCTCGTCCACCGGATCGGTGCGGAAGCGGCGCACGTCGCGCCGCCACCGCATCAGATCGGTCAGCCCGGCCCGGAAGTCCGGGGTGAAACGCGACATGATCCGCGCCCCGCCCGTGCTTAGCCCTGAGCGGCGTCCTCGGCGGGCGCCTCTTCGGCGGCCGGAGCCTCCGGCGCGGGGGCGGCCGCGGCTTCGGCGGCTTCAGCGGCCTTGGCGGCTTTTTCTTCGGCGCGTTCCTTGGCCTTGGTGCCCGGCTCGCCCTTCTTGAGGTTCGCGCGGTCTTTCTTGGCCAGTACGCCGGCGGCTTCGAGCATGCGGCTCACGCGGTCCGACGGCTGTGCGCCCTGATCCAGCCAGTATTGCACGCGCTCCATCTTCATCTTGACGCGGTGCTCGCTGTCTTTCGGCAGGAGCGGGTTGTAGGTGCCCAGCTTTTCGATGAAGCGGCCATCGCGGGGCATGCGGCTGTCGGCTGCGACGATGCTGTAATGGGGGCGTTTCTTGCTGCCGCCACGGGCGAGACGAATTTTCATGGCCATCGGTTAGGTCTCCTTTTCGAATGGCATTGTGTCGGTGCGGTCCATGCGCACCGTCAGGACTGGTGCTGTTTGTGGTGCTGAATGACTTCAGCGATGATGAAGTTCAGGAACTTCTTGGCGAATTCCGGATCAAGATCGGCCCGGTGCGCCAGGTCTTCGAGACGTGCGATCTGCTGCTCTTCGCGGGCGGGATCGGACGGGGGAAGGTCGTGTTCGGCTTTCAGGCGGCCCACAGCCTGCGTGTGCTTGAAGCGTTCGCCAAGCGTGTAGACCAGGATCGCATCGAGCCGGTCGATGCTCTCGCGGTGTTCTTTCAGCAGTCTTGCCGCGCGGGTTGTGGCGTCTTCAGTCAAGCGGAAACCCTTTCGGTTTGAACAGCGGGTCGCAATAATGGCTGATCTCCAGCTCGATGCCGTCGGCCAGCTGGCCGGATTTCAGCGTGTCGGGCGAGGGGTGCCGGTAGACCGCGTCATTTCCGTCGATGGTGGCGGCGCCGTGGTCCTTGATCGCGCCCAGCCGTTCGGCAAGCCGGATCGAATCGAGGTTCTTTGGGTCGATATAGCTGACTGCGCCATCCCAGCCACCGGGGCCATACAGGTGGGCGCGCGCGGCATGGGTGGCTTCCAGCGCGAAGCCATGCCCGGCCTTGTCGGGCCAGATGATCCAGGCGATCTCGCGATCGGGCCAGCCTGCC
>JALQUE010000089.1 GCA_023260815.1 Roseovarius sp. | reverse complement strand
TTAGCGGAACAAAATCACGTTAATCTTGAATTTGAAGCTTCAGTTGCTGGAGGACTACCTATTCTAAGAACGATAAAAGAGGGTCTTGCTACAAACAAAATTTCAAAGATTTATGGAATTTTAAATGGAACAACTAACTATATTCTTTCTCTGGCTGCAGGATAATGCGGCGCTATTCTTCGATGCGCTGTCCGTGGCGATGGAGGGGCTGATCGATGCCTTTCTGTGGGTGCTGCAAACCCCGCATCCCCTGATCCTGATCGCGGTCTTTGTCGGCCTGACATGGGTGTTTCAACGCAACTGGAAAACCTGCCTCTTCGTGGCGCTCGGATTTCTGTTTGTCCTCAATCAGGACTACTGGGAGGAAATGACCGAAAGCCTGACGCTGGTGCTGTCGGCTTGTGTGTTCTGCATGGCGATCGGCGTGCCCATCGGCATCGCCACGGCGCACCGTCCGGGCCTCTATCGGGGGCTGCGCCCGGTGCTGGACCTGATGCAGACCCTGCCCCCCTTCGTGTATCTGATCCCGGCCATCGTATTCTTCGGAATCGGCATGGTGCCCGGCTTGATCGCGACCGTGATCTTCGTGGTGCCCGCGCCGATCCGGCTGACACATCTGGGCATCTCGTCCACACCCAAACCCCTCCTCGAAGCGGCACAGGCCTTTGGCGCGACCCCCCGCCAAACCTTGTGGAAGGTCGAACTTCCCTATGCCTTGCCGCAGATCATGGCTGGCCTGAACCAGACGATCATGCTGTCGCTGTCGATGGTGGTGATTGCGGCGCTGGTCGGCGCCGATGGTCTGGGCGTGCCGGTGCTGCGGGCCATCAACTCGGTCAACATTGCGCTCGGGTTCGAATCCGGGCTGATGATCGTGGTGGTGGCCATCATCCTCGATCGCATGCTGCGACTGGAGCGTGACCAATGACCGATGCCGTCCATTTCGACAATGTCTCGATCGTCTTCGGCGATCATCCCGACCGCGCCCTGCCCCTGATGGACGAGGGACAACAGCGCGGAGAGATTCAGGCCAGCACCGGGCAGGTTCTGGGCGTCCACGATTGCGACCTGACGGTGAAACAAGGGGAAATCGTTGTGCTGATGGGGTTGTCCGGATCGGGCAAATCCACCCTTCTGAGGGCGGTCAATGCCCTCAACCCGGTGACCCGTGGCGCGGTGCATGTGAATGACGGCACCCGCATGGTCGACGTGACCCATGCCGACGCCGCCACCCTGCGCCTGCTGCGGCAGAACCATGTCGCAATGGTCTTTCAGCAATTCGGCCTGCTGCCGTGGCGCAGCGTGCGCGAAAACGTCGGGCTGGGGCTGGAACTGGCCGGGGTGTCGGCCCCGGATCGCAAGACACGCATCGAAAGGCAACTCGATCTGGTCAGCCTTTCGGACTGGGCCGACCGCAAGGTCTCCGAGTTGTCGGGCGGGATGCAGCAGCGCGTCGGACTGGCCCGCGCCTTTGCCACCGAAGCCCCGATCCTGCTGATGGACGAGCCGTTCTCGGCCCTCGATCCGCTGATCCGTACCCATCTGCAGGACGAATTGCTGGAGCTTCAGAAAAAGCTGGACCGCACCATCATCTTCGTCAGTCACGATCTGGATGAGGCGTTCAAACTGGGGGACCGGATCGCGATCATGGAGGGCGGGCGCATCGTCCAATGCGGCACACCGCAGGACATCTTCACGAACCCCTCGACCGATTACGTGGCCGAGTTCGTGGCGCATATGAATCCCCTCGGCGTGCTATGCGCCCGCGACATCATGGAAGAGGCACGCGGCACGCCCGAACATACCGTCGGCCCTTCGGCGACGATCCGCGATGTGATGGAGGCAAGTCAGGGCCACGATACACCTGTCGGCGTGATCGAAAACGGCGCCCTGTTGGGTCAGATCACCCGCAACCGGATATTGGCCAAGCTGCTGGACCCGCGCTGCTGACATGCGGCGCGGCGTCAGACCTTGGTGGCGGACACGGTTGGTGTGATCGCCCGCCGCTTCAGAACGGCCTCGCGCCAACTGATGAAGCTGACCGCGCCCACGATCACCGTACCGCCCAGAACCACAAAGATATCCACCCCCTCGTCGAACACCAATGCGCCCAGTAGGACCGCCCAGACCAGTTGCAAGAAGGTCACCGGCTGGGTCACGGCCAGCGGTGCGGCGCGGAACGCCAGCGTCATTGTGTAATGCCCGGCCGTCGCAAAGCAGGCCACGCCCATCAGGATCGCCAACTCGCCCCATGTCGGCGTGACCCATGACATCGCCGCCAGCGGCGCCAATCCGATGGTCACCGTAATCGACAACATGGCCACAACGATACCCGGGCTGGAACTGGCGGTCATCCGCTTGGCGATCAGATAGGACGCCCCAAAGAACACCGCCGTAAACAGCATCGCCAGATGCCCCGGATCCACCTCGCGCAGACCGGGCCGCAGGATGATCAGCGCACCGACAAGAGCAGCCCCCACCGCCATGACCCGGCGCAGCGCCAGCGTCTCGCCCAGAAACAGCGCCGCCCCAAGCGTGACATAGATCGGCGAGAGGTAATTCATCGCCGTCACATCGGCGATTGGAATGCGTGCCATCGCAAAGAACCACAGCGCCACCGCGATCGTGTGCACGACGCCGCGCCCGGCAAACAGCGTCCATTCCATCCGGTCCAGCTTGATCCGGCGCAACTGTCCAAGGACGGGGATCAGGAAAACCAACCCCAGAAGATACCGCAGAAACGCCGCCTCGGGCGCAGGTATCCGCGTCCCCAGCAGCTTGACGAGGGCCGTGACCGTCACGAAACAGCCACCGGTTACAATCATCCAGAAAATGCCCCAGCCGGGACGTGCCGCAAGTGTCTCCATCCCGGCATTAACACCGGCACATCGGGGAATGTCGAGTGCTTAGGCCGGTCAAATTCAGCCCCCGCGCAAACGCCTGAGAACATCCTGCGAGGGGAAACCATCCGGCGCCATGCCGACCGACTGCTGATAGGCGCGAATCGCGTTCGTCGTGTTCGGGCCGATGATGCCGTCGATCTTCTCCAGCGCGAACCCCTTGGTCTTCAGGCGGCGCTGCATCTCCTTGCGCTCGTCAAAGCTCAGTGGCGCATAGCCACGCGGCCAGCTGGCCTGAATTTCCGGGCCGCCCTTGATCCGGTCCGACAGATGCCCGACCCCGATCACATAGGCATCGGCGTTGTTGTACCGCTCGATCACGCGAAAATTGTCGAAGATCATGAAGGCCGCACCCTGCGTGCCCGCCGGCAGCAGGATCGCCGCGCGCCCGTAATCCGGCACCGGCCTGCCGTCGATCCCGACCACGCCCTGTGCCGCCCATTG
>JALQUE010000329.1 GCA_023260815.1 Roseovarius sp. | reverse complement strand
TAGGATCAGAGCCCATCTACGCGCCATATTTTTTTCAGAAAGAACCAGCTACCCGACACAGTGGTGCTGCAGTAAATCTAACTACAGTTATTTGTAAGTTGTACCCTTACAAGACCTTCATGTGGCCGCGCGCCTTCTGGGAAAAGCTCTATGAGCCGGTGATCCGCGCCTCGGCGGGCCTTGGCAGCCTGTCGATGAAGGACGATCCCGACAGCTACGACAAGGGCTTCGCCCATTGCGACCTTCTGGTGATTGGCGCCGGCCCCTCGGGTCTTGCCGCCGCCTTGGCCGCGGGTCGTGCCGGTGCGCGGGTGATCCTCGCTGATGAAGATTTCCGCCCCGGTGGCCGCCTCAACGCCGAAACGCTCGAAATCGACGGCATGCCCGGCGCCGATTGGGCCGCAGGCGTGGTGGCCGAACTGACCGCGATGGACAATGTCCGCCTGATGACCCGCACAACGGTCTACGGCGCCTACGATCACGGCACCTATGGCGCTCTGGAACGCTGCACCGATCACCTGGCCGATGCGGGCGGCAAGCCGCGCCAGATCCTCTGGCGGATCTACTCCAAACGTGCCGTGCTGACCGCCGGTGCCACCGAACGCCCCATCGCCTTTGGCAACAACGACCGTCCGGGCATCATGCTGGCGGGCGCCGTGCGCGCCTATCTCAACCGCTATGGCGTGACGCCCGGCCACGAGGTCGCGGTGTTCACCAACAACGATGACGGCTGGCGCACCGCCGCCGATCTGGCCGCGCGCGGTGTGCATGTACCCGCCGTGATCGACAGCCGCGATGCCCCCGCCCCCGTCGATGTGCCCGGCGCGCGCCATATCCGGGGCGCGGGCGTGGTCGATACCGTGGGCCGCAAGGGGATCAAGTCGATCACCCTCACCGACGGTCAGGTGATCCCCGTCGATTGCCTTGCCGTCTCGGGCGGCTGGAACCCCAATGTCCATCTGACCTGCCATCAGCGCGGCCGTCCCGTCTGGCGCGACGACATCAACGCCTTCATCCCCGGCGATGCGCTGCCCCCCGGCATGGCCGTCGCCGGTGCCGCCAATGGCGCGCTCACCCTTGCCGCCGCTCTGGCGCAGGGGCAGGCCACCGCCAACGCCCAGATCGAACAGCTTGGCTTTGCCGCCACCCACACCGCACCCCCCCGCGCCGAGGACGAGCCGCATCACGGCGCCGCCTTCTGGCATGTGCGCCAAAGCACCAAGCGCGCCTGGCTCGATCAGCAAAACGATGTGACCGTCAAGGACGTCAAGCAATCCTACCGCGAAGGCTTCCGCGCGGTCGAACATCTCAAGCGCTACACCACGCTTGGCATGGCCACCGATCAGGGCAAGACCGCCAATATCCCCGCCTTGGCGATCATGGCCGAATGCACCGGCAAGACGATCCCGGAAACCGGCACCACCATCTTTCGCCCGCCCTATACCCCCGTGCCCTTGGGCGCGCTTGGGGGCCGGTCCCGTGGCCACGATTTCCGCCCCTACCGCCTGACGCCCTCGCATCAATGGGCCAAGGAAAACGGCGCCACCTTTGTCGAGGTGGGCAACTGGCTGCGCGCCCAATGGTATGCCCGCCCCGGTGAACAGGGCTGGCGCGACAGCGTCGACCGCGAGGTGACGGCCACCCGCACCTCCGTCGGCATCTGCGACGTGACCACCCTTGGCAAGATCGACATTCAGGGCAGCGACGCGGGCGAATTCCTGAACCGCATCTATTGCAACGGTTTCGCCACGCTGGCCGTGGGCAAGGTGCGCTATGGCCTGATGCTGCGCGAGGATGGCATCGCCTATGACGACGGCACCACCGCGCGGATGTCCGAAAACCACTACGTGATGACCACCACCACCGCCAACGCCGTGCTGGTGTTCCGCCGGCTGGAATTCGCGCGCCAGTGCCTCTGGCCCGATCTGGATGTCCACCTGATCTCGACCACCGATGGCTGGGCGCAATTCGCCGTCGCCGGTCCCAACGCCCGCACCCTTTTGCGCAAGGTGATCGACGCCGATCATGACATCTCGAACGAGGCGTTCCCCTTCATGGCCTGCGGCGAGGTGACGGTCTGCGGCGGCACGCCCGCGCGGCTCTTCCGGATTTCGTTCTCAGGCGAACTGGCCTATGAAATCGCCGTGCCCGCGCGCTATGGCAACGCCATGATGGGCGTGCTGATGCAGGCCGGGGCCGAATATGACGCCACCCCCTACGGCACCGAGGCGCTTGGCGTCATGCGCATCGAAAAGGGTCATGCCGCGGGCAATGAACTCAACGGTCAGACCTCGGCGCATAACCTTGGCATGGGCCGCATGGTCAGCCAGAAAAAAGACAGCATCGGCGCCGTGCTCAGCCAACGCCCCGAGATGATCCGCGACGACGCGATCAAGCTGGTGGGCTTCCGTCCCGTCAACCGCGCCGACAAGCTGGTGGCCGGCTCGCATTTCATCACCCGCGGCGATGTGGCCAGCATGGACAACGATCAGGGCTGGATGACCTCGGTGGCCTATTCGCCCTCTCTGGGCCACTCCATCGGCCTTGGCTTCATCAAGCGCGGCGATCAGCGCCAGGGCGAGATCGTGCGCGCCGTCAACCCGCTCATGGGCAGCGAGATCGAGGTCGAGATCGTCTCGGCCCACTTCATCGACCCGGAAGGAGAGCGCCTCCGTGCCTGACCTCACCCTCATCTCCGCGCCGCCGCTTGCCGGCTATGACACCACATTCGGGGATTTGCGCCTGACGGCGCCCGCCGATCTGGCGATCGTGTCGGTGGCCCTGCCCCTCGGGGCCGAGGAGGCCGCGAAAAAGGCGATCAAATCGGCCTATGGCATCGACCTGCCCGATCCGGGGAAATCTGCGGTCTCCAAGGAGGGCGCGCGGCTGGTCCGGCTGGGGCTGGACATGGCGCTGGTGATCTTCACCCACGCCACGCCCGATGCCGAACGGGTCGTCGCGGGCAAGCTCAAGGGCAAGGTCTACACCACCGATCAGACCGATGTCTGGACCGGATTGTCGCTCAGCGGTCCGCGCGCCCGTGCGGCGCTTGAACGGATTTGCCCGATTGATCTGCACGCCGACGCCTTTGCCGTAAACGATGCCGCGCGCACCATGATGGAACATCTGGGCGCGCTCATCATCCGCACCGGGCCGGATGCGTTCTTGCTTCTGTCCGCCAGTTCTTCCGCAGGCTCGTTCCTGCACGCCATCGAAACGTCGATCGACAACATAAGTTAAGCCAACCACGCGGATTTCAGGGCTCCGTGTCACAACAGGGAAAGGAAGATAACCATGTATCTTGAAAACCTGGAACCAGCCCCCTCCGCCGCTGTCGGCCCCCTTCATGCGCGACGCAGCCTGTCGGGCGATTTCGTGTTTCTCAGTCAGGATAGCGGCGTGGCCTATGCCGCCGAAGCCTGCATCGACGTGCTGCGCTCGGCCAACCGGCTTCTGGGCCACGAGGCTTATGGCTGGACGCATCTGCGCGCCGACGATCACGCCTGCGACGCCGCCCCGATCTGCGGCCCCGATCAGACCCTCGTGCTGATCGGCGGGACCGAACATCCCTGGCGCCCCGCCAAATCCAGCCTTACCGCCCTGCGCGCCTGCATCCGCAACGCGGCCCGCGTCTGCGTCGTAGGCTCTGCCGTCTTCGTGCCGCTGGCCGCCGGTGTGCTTGGCACCAAGCGTCTGGCCGTGCATCCCAATTTCCGCCCCGGAGTCGAGGAAACGGGCCGTGGTCTGGACCTGGCCCAAGGCGCCACCTGCCACCACAACGCCCTCAGCAGCGCCATCAGCCCTGCCGCCGCCATGCGCATGATGGTCGAACTGGTGGGCGCGCGCGACGGCGAATTCACCCGCGCCGCCCTGTCGCGCTACCTCGGCCTCAGCGAACCCGAGGCTGAAACCGGCGTCGGTGAACACTGGCGGTACAAGCGCATGGCCCAGGGCGACGAAGTGATCGGCGACGCGCTTCAGATCATGCTCGATCATCTCGAAGACACCCTGACCGTCGGCCAGATCGCCGGCATCCTCGAAGTGTCGCCCCGCAAGCTTGAACGCGGCTTCCGCGATCTGCTGGAACAAACCCCCCTCAAGGTCTACCGCGATCTGCGGCTTGATCGCGCGCACAGCCTCCTCGCCCAGACCTCCCTGCCGGTGAACGAAGTGTCGGTCGCCTGCGGGTTCTCCAACGTCACCCTGATGAAGAAATGGTTCACCCGCAAATACGGCGAAACCCCCGATCAGGTCCGCCGCCACGCCTTTGCCGGCAGTTCCGCCGCCTGACCGATCCAAGCCCAGGGCGCGCGCGCCAGATGACGTGCGCCCTTGCCAGCCCCACCCCCCTTTGATTTAACCGGCCCGGACTCAACATACCGGAGGCCGGCATGGTCGACATCGCCACCCGCGTCTACAATCACCGCTGGAAAATGGACCCGATCGTCCGCTCCCTCATCGACACCGATTTCTACAAGCTGTTGATGTGCCAGTCGGTCTTTCGCAACAAGCCCGACACCACCGTCACCTTCAGCCTGATCAACCGCACCAAATCCGTCCGCTTGGCCGAGCTGATCGACGAAGGCGAGCTGCGCGCACAACTGGATCACATCCGCTCCCTCTCGCTCAGCCGGGGCGAGTCGACCTGGCTGCGCGGCAACACCTTCTACGGCCAACGCCAGATGTTCACCCCCGAATTCATGGAATGGTTCGAGGCCCTCCGCCTGCCGCCCTACCATCTGGAAAAACGCGACGGCCAATATGAACTGACCTTCGAAGGCAAATGGCCCGAGGTCATGCTCTGGGAAATTCCCGCCCTCGCCGTCCTGATGGAGCTGCGCGCCCGCGCCGTCCTCGGCAAGATGGAGAAATTCGAACTGCAGGTGCTCTATGCCCGCGCCATGACCAAGCTATGGGAAAAGGTCGAACGCCTGCGCCCGCTCCCCGATCTGCGCATCGCCGATTTCGGCACCCGCCGCCGCCATTCCTTCCTCTGGCAGGACTGGTGCGTGCAGGCCATGCGCGAGGGTCTGGGCGAGGGCTTCGTCGGCACCTCCAACTGCCTGATCGCCAAGAACCGCGATCTCGAGGCGATCGGCACCAACGCCCATGAACTGCCCATGGTCTATGCCGCGCTGGCCGAAACCGACGCCGAACTGGCCCAGGCCCCCTACAAGGTGCTGGCCGATTGGCACGAAGAGCATTCGGGCAATCTGCGCATCATCCTTCCCGATACATACGGCACCGAAGGGTTCTTGCGCAACGCGCCCGATTGGCTGGCCGGCTGGACAGGCATCCGCATCGATTCCGGTGATCCCGCAGCCGGCGCCGAGGTGGCGATCCGCTGGTGGCAGGACCGTGGCGAGGATCCCCGCAAGAAGCTCATCATCTTCTCCGACGGTCTGGACGCCGACAAGATCATCGAACTGCACAGCCGCTTCCATGGCCGCGTCAAACTCAGCTTCGGTTGGGGCACACTCCTGACCAACGATTTCCGCGGCCTGACCGAGGGCGACGCCCTCGCGCCCTTCTCCCTGGTCTGCAAAGCGGTCGCCGCCGACGGCCACCCCACCGTCAAACTCTCCGACAACCCCAACAAGGCAATGGGCCCGGTTGACGAGGTTACACGTTATAAGCGAGTATTCGGCGTGGGCGTTCAAGAGTCGATGGAGGTTGAGGTTTGAACAACTATAGATCAGATCAGGTGTTTGGCATTTCGACCAAGGTTCTGGAACCATCGTACGTCAATCGAGGCGATTTAGATGCGGTGATTCAAAGAGACTTACGTAGGAGCAAACACATTGCGCTTCGTGGTGAGTCCAAATGCGGGAAGAGTTGGCTCCGTCAAAAGAACATTCCGGATGCAATAGTCGTTCAGTGCAGACTGAATAAATCGGTTTCTGATCTCTACGAGGATATTTTTTCGCAACTTGGGATTTCAATAGCCATTGAGAAGTCCACAGGAGGAAAGGTTTCTGCAACCGTAACGGCTGAGACTGAAACGGGGATCGGTTTAATTGCGAAACTTAAAGCTAGTTTTGGCTTCACTGCGGAAGAGACAAATGATGAAAAAAGCGTTGTTGTAGGCCGGGACACTAAGGACCTTCGCTTCATCTCTGAAGTAGTCAAAGCTTCGGAACGTAGACTTGTTATTGAAGACTATCATTATCTTGCGCCGTCTGAACGAGCAGCATTTTCTTTCGACTTGAAAGCTTTGTGGGACTTCGGTGTGTATGTTGTGATAATTGGAATTTGGTCTGAAAATAATTTGCTTCTGCATCTGAATCCGGATCTTGCTACACGGGTTGTAGAACATTCAATATTCTGGTCGCAGGAAGATCTTCGAGAAGTGCTTAAACAAGGCGGTGACGCTCTTCGCATTAAGTTGGAAAGTTCCGTGGAACGACTTCTTATTGAAGATGCTTTTGGAACGGTTGGGACGCTTCAAGATCTTACGCTCAGATTGCTAGATGAAATACGCGTTGAGCATACTCAGCCCAAAAGAATAACGATTGGTGATCGAGATACTTACGAAGCAGTTGCGCTTAGTCATGCTGACCAACTTAATGCGGTATATCAGACGTTCGCTGCCCGCGTAGCGAAAGGAATACGACAGAGAAAGAAGAGCACAGGCATATACGCTCATATGTTATGGGCGGTTATGGACGCTTCTGATGCTGAGTTGATTGAGGGATACTCAACGGATGCCATTTTCAAAGTTGCATCGGGCAGGGAGCCAAGGATTCAAAAACCTAATTTGCGTCAAATTCTACGGAAGATTGGCGAGTTGCAGGTCGACCAAGAAGGACGTGGACTAATACTATCATATGATGACAATAAAGATGAAGTCACGGTGGTGGATAAGCAGCTGTTCTTGTACAGGAAATATGCGACTGTACGATGGCCTTGGGAGCAGGTTCTGCAAGAAATTCAGAAGGATGATGCATTTTGTGGTGATGGCTAATAACATGTAGGGGTCTAAAGTTCGCAATTGGCAGTCAACGTGCTCTCTTATTTATGCTTAACGCCAACTAACAAATACCAAAGTCACTCAAGCTAATCTACCTAAGCCACTGCGGCCTGATTCTATGGAATATGCACGATACGGCGAATATCGGCGATTCTGAAAACTCGACTACCTTGATCTGCCATGCATCTCCGCCAGAAACTCATCGAAATCGAAGGGTTCCGGTGATCCGCTCGCCTCACCCTTCTGCAACTCGGCCCGAAGCCGCTCCAGCTTTTCCTCTTCCATTTCCAACATCCGCAACCCCGCACGTACCACGTCGCTGGCCGACGCATAGCGCCCACTTTCCACCGCCTGCGTTATGAAATCGTTAAAGTGATCGCTCAAAACGACCGAAGTGTTGCGCGCCATCGCCTGTCTCCTTCACCAGCAAATACACCAACTCGACAATCCTGCTTCAATCCTCCCCCTCGACCTTTCCGCGCATCGCCTTCACCTCGCCGCGCACCGTCTTGGCCGTCAGCCGCCGTTTCTTCGACCC
>JALQUE010000323.1 GCA_023260815.1 Roseovarius sp. | reverse complement strand
GGCGCTTTACCGCGATGCCCGTATCCTGATCCTTGACGAACCCACCGCCGTTCTGACACCGCAGGAAACCGACGATCTGTTCGCCACGCTGCGCAAGGCTGTGAAACTGGGCCTCTCGGTCGTGTTCATCTCGCACAAGCTGCACGAGGTGATGGCGATTTCCGACCGCGTGCTGATCCTGCGCCATGGCCGCCTTGTCGCCGAGCGTCCCATCGCCGAGGTCGACAAGGCCAAACTCGCCGCACTCATGGTCGGTTCCGAAGTGGCCGCGCCTAAGGTCGAACCGGGGCAGCCCGGTGCCGTTCTCATGCGCCTGCAAGATGTGACCACGCCGGACAGGGGCAGCGCGCCGGGGCTGCGCCGCGTGTCTCTGGCCCTCCATGCCGGTCAGATCGTGGGCCTTGCGGGTGTGTCGGGCAACGGGCAGGCGGCGCTGGCCGATCTGATCGGTGGCCTGATCCGCCCCGCGACCGGCAGGCTCGATCTGAACGACGCCGAATTGCAGGGCTGGTCGCCGCGCAAGGCGGTGCAATCAGGCATCGCCCGCATCCCCGAAGACCGCCACAAGACCGGCACCATCGCCGAGTTTGATCTGACCGAAAACGCCATTCTCGAATCCTACGCCGATCCGCCCTACAGCCGCGCAGGCTGGATGAACTGGGGCCTGGCCGAGGCGTTCACCCGCCAGATCATCGACACCTACGATGTGCGCTGCCCCGGTCCCGGCACGCGCATTCGCCTTCTGTCGGGGGGCAACATGCAGAAACTGATCCTGGGTCGCGTGCTTGAAAAGGCGCCCTCGATCATCCTCGCCAATCAGCCGGTTCGCGGTCTGGATATCGGCGCGGTGAACTATGTGCATTCGCAACTTCTGGCCGCGCGCGACCGTGGCGCCGCAGTACTCCTGATCTCCGAGGACCTGGACGAGATCATGGCCCTGTCGGATGTGATCCACGTCATGTCCGAAGGCCGCCTGTCGCCCGGTTTCGCGCGTGGCAGCATGACGCCCGCCGATCTGGGCGTCTGGATGGCCGGGCAGGGCTTTGATGACGCGGGGGCGGCCCATGCGTCTTGAACCCGTCGCCAACCCCTCGGTCCTGCGTACCCTTCTGCCGCCCGCCATCGCCATCGGCTCGACCGTGGTGATCGCGTCGCTGCTGGCCATGGCTGCGGGCGCCAACCCGTTTTCGGTTCTGGGGCTGATCATCAAAGGCGCCTTCGGCTCGAAATTCGCCCTTCTGGAAACGCTCAACCGGGCCACGCCCCTGATCTTCACCGGCCTGTCGGTCGCCGTCGCCTTCCGTGCCCGCCTGTGGAACATCGGCGCCGAGGCGCAGCTTTACGCAGGCGCCTTGATCACCGTGGTCCTTGGCACCGGGATGCTGCAGTGGGGGGCGTTCGCGCTACTTCCCGCGCTGGCGATCGCCGCAATGCTGGCGGGGGCGCTGGTGCTGCTGGTGCCGGCGCTGCTCAAGGTGCGCTTCGGTGTCGATGAGGTCGTCACCACGCTGCTGTTCAACTTCATCTTCCTGCTGTTCGTGTCGATGCTGCTGGAAGGCCCGCTCAAGGATCCGATGGGCATGGGCTGGCCGAAATCCGAACGCCTGATCCCCGAAGCCCGCCTGCCGCGCATCGTCGAGGGGCTTCGCCTGCATTGGGGCTTTGCACTTGCGCTGATCGTGGCGGCAGTGGTCTGGGTGATCGAACGCCGCACCACACTTGGCTACGAGATGCGCGCGGTGGGCCTCAACCGCGACGCGGCGGGCTTTGCGGGCATCCCCGTGAACCGCGTGCTGATCAAGACAGCGCTTCTGGCAGGGGGCCTCGCGGCGCTCGCGGGCTTCTCCGAGGTGGCGGGTCTCAAGGGCAACCTGACCCTCGATCTCAGTCCCGGCTTTGGCTACACCGGCATCATCGTGGCGATGCTGGCGCTGCTCAATCCGCTTGGCGTGATCGCGGCGGCGCTGTTCGTGGCGGGCATCTTCGTCGGCGCCGACAGCATGAGCCGCGCCGTGGGCGTGCCCAGCTATCTGGCCGATATCATGCTGGCCACGGCGCTGTTGCTGATGGTGCTTGCGATCCTGTTGACCCGGTTCCGCGTGGTAAGGGAATAGGCCATGGACATCCTCGAAATCCTCCTCTCGGCCAGTTTCTGGACAGCGGCCATCCGCATCGCCAGCCCGTTGATCTTCGCCACCTTGGGCGAATTGATCTGCGAACGCGCGGGCGTCCTGAACCTCGGGATCGAGGGGATCATGGTCGCCGGTGCCTTCGCGGGCTGGATGGCGGTCTATTCCGGCACCGGGCTTTGGATGGGCGTGGCGGTGGCCATGGCGGTGGGGATGCTGTTCGGGCTGGTCCACAGCCTGCTGACCGTGCCATTCGGGCTGTCACAGCATGTGGTCGGGCTTGGCGTCACGCTTCTGGCCACGTCGTTGACCTATTACGCCTATCGCCTTGCCCTGCCCGAAGTGACCAGCCCGCCCAAGATCGACGCGTTCCAGCCTTATGAAATCCCGCTTCTGTCCGACTTGCCGCTGATCGGCCCGGCGCTGTTTTCCCAGACACCGCTGACCTATCTGGCCTTCATCCTTGTCGGTGTGGTGGCGTTCGTGCTGTACCGCACGCCGCTTGGCCTTGCCCTGCGTGCGGCAGGCGAAAACCCCTCGGCCGTGGCCGCACAGGGGCTTTCGGTCACCGGCATCCGCATGGGCGCGGTGATCGTCGGCAGTGGCTTCATGGCGGTGGGCGGCGCGTTCCTGACCATGTCGGCCTTTGACAGCTTTTTCTTCGAGATGGTCAACGGGCGCGGCTGGATCTGTATCGCTCTGGTGGTGTTCGGGGCATGGCGGCCGGGCAAGGCGCTTTTGGGGGCGATCCTCTTTGCCGCTTTCGACGCGCTTCAAATCCGCATCCAGCAGACGCCGCTTGGGGCCGACATTCCCTATCAGGTGTTCCTGATGATGCCCTATTTCCTGTCCATACTGGCGCTGATCGTGATGTCGCGCCGGGCCGAAGTGCCCGCCGCCCTGATGGTGCCGTTCAACAAGGGGGAACGCTGATGTTCGATCTGATCGTTCGCGGCGGCACGCTGGCCGATGGCCGCATCGCCGATATCGGGATCACCGGCGACACCATCGCCGCGGTCGATGATCTGTCCAGCGCCGAGGCCGGGACCGTGATCGAGGCCGCCGGCGATCTGGTGACGCCGCCTTTTGTCGATCCGCATTTCCACCTTGATGCAACCCTGTCCTATGGCCTGCCGCGCATCAATGCGTCGGGCACCTTGCTGGAAGGCATCGGGCTTTGGGGCGAGCTCAAGCAGATCGTCACGCAAGACGAGATGATCGACCGCGCGCTGGCCTATTGCGATTGGGCGGTCAGTCAGGGGCTTCTGGCGATCCGCAGCCATGTCGATACCTGCGATGATCGCCTTCTGGGGGTCGAGGCCATGCTCGAGGTGCGCGCGCGGGTGCGCCCCTATCTGGACCTGCAACTGGTGGCCTTTCCGCAGGACGGATGGTACCGCGCGCCGGGGGCAGAGGCACAGGTGATCCGCGCGCTGGATGCCGGGGTCGACGTGGTCGGCGGCATCCCGCATTTCGAACGGACCATGGCCGACGGCGCGGCCTCTGTCCGGGCCGCCTGCGAACTGGCGGCAGACCGCGGCCTGCGCGTCGATCTGCATTGCGACGAAAGCGACGACCCAAACAGCCGCCATATCGAAACGCTGGCCGCAGAGACGATCCGCTGCGGGCTGCAAGGCCGGGTGACGGGCTCGCATCTGACCTCGATGCATTCGATGGACAATTACTATGTCGCCAAGCTGATCCCCCTGATCGCCGAGGCGCAGGTGGCGGCCATCCCCAACCCGCTGATCAACATCACCCTTCAGGGGCGGATGGACAGCTATCCCAAACGGCGCGGCATGACCCGCGTGCCGGAATTGCGCGCCGCCGGGGTCACCGTGGCCTTTGGTCAGGATTGCGTGCGCGACCCGTGGTATCCGCTGGGCTCCGGCGACATGCTGGACGTGGCGCATATGGGCCTGCACGTGGCGCTGATGACCTCTCCGGAACAGATGCGCACCGCCTACCAGATGGTGACGGAGACACCCGCGCAGATCATGGGGCTGGACTTTGGCCTGGAGCCGGGCAAGCGCGGCAGCCTGGTGGTCATGGACGCCCCCGACCCGATCGAGGCGCTGCGGCTGCGCCCTGCCCGGCTCTGCGTGGTGTCGGATGGCCGCGTGGTGGCGCGCACGGCGCCGCAGACCTGCACCCTGACCGCGGGGTTCTGAGACCGCGCAGAGGACCCGATCAGGCCGTCGCCGCCTGCCCGGCGGCCATCGCCACTATCAAAACAAACCGAAGTCAGTTGCTTCGGAAACACCTCTGGTCGATCCCGCCCGGCCCGGTCATTCTGGCGGAACACACGGTTTTGCAGGAGCTTGCATGACAGCCAAGTATTACGCCCCCCACGGGGGGCACCCCGGTCAGGACCAGCTGCTGACCGACCGGGCCGTTTTCACCGACGCCTACGCCGTGATCCCGCGAGGCACGATGCGGGACATCGTGACCAGTTTCCTGCCGTTCTGGGACAGGACCCGGCTGTGGGTGCTGTCCCGCCCGCTGAGCGGCTTTGCCGAGACGTTTTCGCAATACATCATGGAGGTCGCCCCCGAAGGCGGCTCTGACCGGCCAGAGACGCAGACCGGCGCCGAGGGCGTACTGTTCGTGGTCGATGGCACCGCCACGCTGACCATCGACGGCGCGGTCCACCTGCTGGAACCGGGCGGCTATGCCTACCTGCCCCCCGACACCGACTGGACGCTGCACAATCGCGGTCAGGACACGCTGCGCTTTCACTGGCTGCGCAAGCTGTATGAACCGGTCGAGGGCCTGCCCCTGCCCGAGGTCATCGTCACCAACGAAAACGACGTGGCGCCAACGCCGATGCCCGGCACAGAAGGCAAATGGGCCACCACCCGTTTTGTCGATCCGTCGGACCTGCGGCATGACATGCATGTGACCATTGTCACGCTTCAGCCCGGCGCGGTGATTCCCTTTGCCGAGACGCATGTGATGGAACACGGACTCTACGTGCTGGAGGGCAAGGCGGTCTACCGGCTGAACCAGGATTGGGTGGAGGTCGAGGCCGGCGATTACATGTGGCTGCGCGCCTTCTGCCCGCAG
>JALQUE010000288.1 GCA_023260815.1 Roseovarius sp. | reverse complement strand
TTATCACCGGTTCTTTCTAATAAACTTAAAAGTCAAGATTAAACAATCAAGAATATAAGCTAACTTGTTTAGATTATATTATTATGGAGAGTTTGATCCTGGCTCAGAGTGAACGCTGGCGGCGTGCTTAACACATGCAAGTCGAACGAGAACGGTCCTTCGGGATGTCAGCTAAGTGGCGGACGGGTGAGTAATGTATAGTTAATCTGCCCTTTAGAGGGGGATAACAGTTGGAAACGACTGCTAATACCCCATACTCCTTCTATGTTAATCATAGTTGGGAAATGTTTTTTCGCCAAAGGAGAACCCCCCGAGGTTCTCGAGCGTGGCTCCTACGCGCCCGACGAACTGCCCCAGGACATCGCGATCGAACTCGCCAAGCTCGATCCCGGCGAAGTCTCGACGACACTCACCCGATCGAATGGGCAAACCCTTGTCTTTCTGATGCTCTGCGGTCGCACGCCTGCGCTCGAAGGCGAAGGCCCCTCCGCCGAGCAACTGACAAATCTGATCCGCAACCGTCGGCTTGATTCCTTCGCCGAAGGCTACCTCGCACAGTTGCGCGCCGAGGCGCGGATCGTCGAGCTGGAATGACCGGCCCCGTTGCGCTGTGCTGCGGCGAACCGTCGGGGGTCGGCCCGGAATTGGCGGCAAAGGCATGGCGCACACTTGGCGCTGATGTGCCCTTCATGTTGATCGGCGACCCGTCGCATCTGCCCCCCGGCACGCCCGTGGCCGAAATAACCGATCCCTCGCAGGCCCGGGATGCCGCCCGCAGCGGCCTGCCGGTGCTGCGCCACGACTTTGGCGGACCAGCCACGCCCGGGACGCCCGATCCCCGCCATGCGCAGGCCGTCATCGACGTGATCGCCCGCGGCGTAGACCTCGTGCGCTCGGGTCAGGCCCGCGCCCTGTGTACCGCGCCGATCCACAAGAAGGCTCTGCAGGACGGCGCAGGGTTCCCCTATCCGGGCCACACCGAATATCTGGCCGCTCTTGCCGGCACCCCTCGCGTCGTGATGATGCTGGCCTCGCCTGCCCTGCGCGTGGTGCCCACCACCATCCATATCCCGCTGTCCGAGGTGCCAACCGCGCTGACGGCTGACCTTCTGCACGACACGCTGCAGATCACCCATGAGGCGCTGATCCGCGATTTCGGCATCGCGCAGCCAAGGATCGCCGTGGCGGGCCTCAACCCCCATGCCGGCGAAGGCGGCGCGATGGGCCGCGAAGAGATCGACGTGATCGCCCCCGTGCTCGACCGGATGCGCGCCACCGGCCTTGATCTTCACGGTCCGATGTCTGCGGACACGATGTTTCATGATCGCGCGCGCGCCAGCTTCGATGCGGCTGTCTGCATGTATCACGATCAAGCACTGATCCCGATCAAGACGCTGGATTTTGACCGGGGTGTGAACATCACCCTCGGACTTCCATTCATCCGCACCTCGCCGGATCACGGCACTGCGATGGACATTGCCGGGCGCAACCTTGCGAATCCATCGTCGATGATCGAGGCCCTGAAAATGGCCCATGCCATGGGCGGAGCGCGGGTCACGGCACCGGCATGAGCGCCATAGACACCCTTCCCCCCCTGCGCGACGTCATCGCCCAGCATGGGCTCAGCGCGCGCAAGGCGCTTGGTCAGAATTTCCTTTTGGACCTCAACCTGACATCCAAGATCGCGCGCGCAGCCGGCGACCTGACCGGCGCCGATGTGCTTGAAATCGGCCCTGGACCCGGCGGACTGACACGCGGTCTGCTGGCTGAGGGCGCGCGCCACGTCCTTGCCGTCGAAAAGGATGCCCGCTGCCTACCCGCCCTTGACGAGATCGCACAGGCCTATCCCGGTCGGCTGACCGTGCTGAACGCCGACGCGCTGCAAATCGATCCGCTCGCCCATCTGACCCCACCGATCAAGGTGGTCGCCAACCTGCCCTACAATGTCGGCACCGAGCTTCTGATCCGCTGGCTGACACCCGCAAATTGGCCCCCCGCCTGGGACAGTCTGACCCTGATGTTTCAACGCGAAGTGGCGGAACGGATCGTGGCGCAGCCCGGATCGAAAGCCTATGGCAGGCTCGCGCTGCTGGCTCAATGGCGCTGCGATGCGCGCATGGTGATGCACCTGCCGCCCTCGGCCTTCACGCCACCACCCAAAGTGTCCAGCGCCGTGGTCCATATCACCGCCCTGCCCGAACCGCGCTATCCGGCCGATCCGGCCATTCTCGAACGGCTGGTGGCCAAGGCGTTCAACCAGCGCCGCAAGATGCTGCGCGCGGCGCTCAAGGGGCTCGCCCCGGATCTCGAAGATCGGCTGATCGCTGCCGGCATCCAGCCCACCGACCGCGCCGAGACCGTGGGGCTTGAGCAGTTCTGCGCACTTGCCCGCAGCCTGCAACCTTAAATCTTTTCCTCTTCAACCTGGAAAGATCAGCGAAGGGCACCGCCCTAGAGCGTGTTGCGCTCAATCGGTTTCATATCCGGCAGCCTTGAAGAAGTTGTAGCATTCTTCATCGGTGAAGAGATCGCAGACATGCCCCGCGGCGCGCCATAGATCATCGTATGTCCTAGCGGCGGCGCGCCGGATCAAGGCCTTGAGCTTGGCAAATGCCATCTCGATCGGGTTCAGATCGGGACTGTAGGGTGGCAGAAACAGAAACCATGCGCCAACGGCGCGCATGGCCTCTGCGGCCTTGGGGCTTTTGTGCGATGACAGGTTGTCCAGTATGATCACGTCGCCCTTGCTCAGTGTCGGGGCGAGTTGGGTCTCGACGTAAAGCTCGAACATCTCGCGGTTCATTGCGCCGTCGATAACCCATGGTGCGTCGAGCCGATCATGGCGCAGAGCGGCAATGAAGGTCTGAGTGTTCCAGTGGCCGAACGGCGCATGGTCGATCAGGCGTGCGCCTTTTGCAGACCAGCCTGTGGTCTTGGCCATGTTCGTCTTCAGAGGCGTCTCATCGATAAACCCCAAGCGCGTCAGCATGTTACGCATGAAGGGCTGACGACGCATGACCCAGTCATGGCGGGCCTTGCGAACCTCAGGTCGCTTCTGCTCGACGGCTTGCAGGTCTTTTTTTATGTGTCAGGCCAAGGCTGCGGAGCGCCCGCCAGACCGACACGCGATGAACCGTCATCTTGTGTGTCTCGGAAATTTCCAGCACCAGATCATCCAGCGTCAGATCGGGCTTGGCATGCATCCGCGCCTGCAGCCAGCCTTGCAGACGGCCAAGCTTGCCATGCCCGCCGCCATTGCCCTGGGCACGCGGCTCCAGCCCACCTGTCTCGCGTTTAAGAATGACCATGTCATTCACGAACTTCACCGAAACCCGAAATCGCGCTGCCGCAGACCGATGCGAATGGCCCTCTTCAACGAATGCGACAACACGCTCTCGAAGTTCTACAGGAAGTGGCTTGCCCATCTTGAACCCCCATATCTGCCCTGCAGACAGGGAATCACAGATCAGCGCTCACGGGAATCCTGAATCAGAAACACCGCAACACGCTCTAATGCGTCGTTGCGGGTCGTGAAAGGCCGTGCTCCAGGGTTTCGTGACACGCCTTGTCCCATACAGCAAAACAGGGGCCGAAGCCCCCGTTTCATCGTTCCATAAATACTCGATATCGTGCCGCCAGCTTATTCAGCGGCCTCGGTGGCGTCCGATCCATCCTGCCTGCCACTGCCGGCCTGGCCCTCTTGATCGGCGGTCTCGGGCTGAACTTTTTTGACGCGGGGCTTGCGTGGCCGTTTCGGCTTTTCAGCTTTCTGGCTTTCCGGTGTCTCCACAAGGCTGCTTTCATCGGCGTCCTGTGTCGGCTCCAGATCGGGCTGCGGCGCGTTGGACATATCGGGGCTGTCCTGCGTCTCGTGGTCGGGGCGTCTTGGGCGCTGGTCGGGGCGATCCGGGCGCGCCTCGGGGCGATCCGGGCGCTCGCGATCGCGCTCGGCCTGCCGGTCGCGGTTTTCACGTTCCTGCTGCTCGCGGCGGGCATCCTGATCCTTCTGGGCGGCGCCCAGCATTCTCAGGTAATGTTCCGCATGCTGCTGAAAGTTTTCAGCCGCGACACGGTCATTGCCCAGTTGGGCATCCCGCGCAAGCTGGTTGTACTTGTCTATGATCTGTTGCGGGGTGCCGCGCACCTTGCCCTCCGGGCCCGAACTTTCGAAGACCCGATTGACGATGTTCCCCATCGAGCGGTTACGGCCAGTTTTGTTCCGCGAACGTGACTTGGATGATCTCATTGTATTAGCTGTTCAGCCCTGTGCTCAAAGTGTCGCTCGACCCGATTGGCGCCCTGTGCGCCATTATATCCACCCGGATCCGACATGTATTGGCTTGGATCAAGCGCAACGCCAATTAAAGCGTCTGTTACAGCTTGACTGTCTATCACTAAACACGGCGTGGCCCACGTTACAAGTGCATTCCGGAAAATTATCGACAATTAGGCGAATTTTGTCGTGTTTTCAGGGATCAACCGGGCCAAACAGCCTGAACCACACGGTCTCGCCCATCAATATCCGGCAGAACAGAAACCCTGGCGAATCCCTCCAATCTCATCAGATCAGCCACGACCGCCCCCTGCTGCCAGCCGATTTCCACCATCAGCCACCCACCAGGCTCAAGATGCTCCCCCGCGCCCGCCGCGATGATCCGGTACGCGGTCAGCCCATCGGCCTCGTCGGTCAGGGCCATGCGCGGCTCATGGTGCAACTCGCGCTCCAGACCGGACATCTCGTCCGCCGCGATATAGGGCGGGTTCGACACGATCATGTCGAAGGGTCCGCGCACAGCCTCGAACCAGTTCGACACGATAAATTCGCATCTTGGTGTCAGGCCCAGTTTTGCAGCGTTGGCACGCGCCACCTGCACCGCGTCCACAGATAGATCGCACCCCACCCCCGTGGCCTCGGGCCGGTTCGCCAGCAGGCTCAGCAAGATGCAGCCCGACCCTGTGCCCAAATCCAGAACGCGGCGGAAGGGCACGCCAAGCGCAGAATTTACAAGGGTTTCCGTCTCGGGCCTGGGATCCAGAACCCGCGCATCAACCGCAAAGCGCTGCCCGTAAAACTCTCTGTATCCAAGAAGATGCGCCATCGGCTCGCCCGCCACACGGCGCTGCACCAGGGTCAAAGCCGCCTCGAAATCGGCCGCTGCCAAGGCCTCGGGTGCCATCAGCGTCATCCGGCCAGGCGCCACATCCAGAACATGCGCAAGGACAAGCCGCGCCTCGCGGGCGGGATCGTCCACCCTGCCCTGCGCCAGAACTTGCGTCAGTCGTCTCAGCCCGTCCTGAACCGATCCGCTCACCCGCCCATCTCCGCCAGCAGCGTGGCTTGAGCATCGGCGCGCAGCGCGTCGATCACCTCATCCAGATCGCCCTGCATCACCTGATCCAGCTTATACAGCGTCAGGTTGATCCGATGATCGGTCATCCGCCCTTGCGGGAAATTATAGGTCCGGATCCGCTCGGATCTGTCGCCTGTGCCCACCTGCGCCGCCCGGCTGGCCGAGCGTTCGTCGGCCGCGCGCTGGCGTTCCATGTCGAAAAGCCGGGTCTTGAGAACCTGCATCGCGATCTCGCGGTTGCGGTGTTGTGACTTTTCCGAACTGGTGACCACGATCCCGGTCGGCAAATGCGTGATCCGCACCGCCGAGTCCGTGGTATTGACATGCTGACCGCCCGCACCGGAACTGCGCATCGTGTCGATCCGCAGATCGCCCGCATCGATCTGAACGTCCACGTCCTCGGCCTCGGGCAACACCGCGACGGTCGCGGCGCTGGTGTGGATGCGCCCGCCGCTTTCCGTTTCCGGCACCCGCTGCACCCTGTGCACACCGGATTCGAACTTCAACCGCGCAAAGACGTGATCGCCCGCGACCCGCGCGACCACCTCCTTGATCCCCCCCAACTCTGTCTCGTTGTGTTCGATGATCTCGAAGGTCCAGCCCTTGGCCTCGGCATAACGCTGATACATCCGCAGCAGATCGCCTGCGAACAGCGCCGCCTCCTCGCCGCCGGTACCGGGCCGGATTTCAAGGATCGCCGGGCGCGCATCCGCCTTGTCCTTGGGCAGAAGCGCCAGTTGCAGCCGCTCTTCAAGCGCGGGTTTTCGCGTCCGAAGCACGGCCAGTTCCTCGTCGGCCAAGTCGCGCATCTCGGGGTCGGCCAGCATCGCGTTCGCGGCCTCGATATCATCCAGAACCTGCCGGTAGGCGCGGATTTCCTCGACCACCGGGCGCAGCTCGGCATATTCGCGGCCCAGTTTGGCGATATCCCCGCCGCCCGCAGACATTTGAGCCTCGAGATACTCGAAACGCTGCAGGATTTCGTTCAATCTGTCAAAGGGTACCATGGTCATCGCATCTGCCCCGTTCGCAGGGTTTGGTCAAGACGAAAGCCTGTGCTATCCTTTGCACCATGAGGCTGCTGATCGCTTTGTTCCTTATCGCCGCTCCCGCCCTTGCCGACCAGACGCTCGTTGGCAAGACGGTTGACTGTTACTGCACCGACAGCAACGGCAAACGTGTGGAAATGGGCGAAATGATCTGCCTGCATGTGGGCGGGCGCAGCTTCATGGCTCAATGCCAGATGTCGCTCAACAATCCGATGTGGCGCGAAATATCCCAGGGCTGCCTGTCGTCATCCCTGCGCGAACGCCTGCAGCCAGCCATCGATGCGCGCAGCGTTCACCCCAAGATCTGATTTCCCAAAGCGCAGCCGGCCATGGATTTCAAGTTGCGGTCCTGCCTGCTGCACGGTCGTGTAATCGGGAAAGCCGAAAACGCGCGACCTGCTCACATATGTGACCATGCCGTCTTCGGGTGCGCCGGCAACAACCTCCGTACGTGGGGATTTCAGGATGATCTCATGCAGCCGCTCCAGCCTGTTTTCACCGGCGCCGACAACGCGCATGGCGCCACCGTCATAATCGCGATTGGTGATCCCCTCTGGCATCTGATGCCAGCGTGCCGCATCGGTGGGCGCAAGCCTGACATAAACGCTGATCGCCGCCAGCAGAACCAGAACGACGCAGAAAGCCGTCAAACCCCATTTCATCGCCACGACCTTTCCGTCATCCACGCCCCTTCCCTGATGCTAGGAAGGCCCATCCCCGTTGACAAGCCACCCTGGCAGAAGTCCCGTCCCCTTGACGGGCCGCCATCGGCTTGAGGCAAACAACCACTCAGGGCGCCCGATCTATCGAAAGTATCACCCTGCACCCTTAGATATTCTCACATGGCGCAGCTTTTGCCGTTGGCAATGACATGGTGCAATGAGCGGGCAACACAGCCCGCATCGGCGCGCGCAACAATGCTGTGGTGAAAATAGAATGTCCAAAATTCAACCAAAACCTGACGCTTGGGTGCCCCAAGACGCGCTTTCCGTCATCGAATTGCTGTCGAACCCTGTCATGATCGCAGATAGCGACATGGTTATCCGCTATGTCAACAGCGCAGCGATCGAGATGTTCCAGCTGATCGAAGCGGACATCCGCAAAGACCTGCCCAATTTCCGCGCCAACGATGTGGTCGGCAAGTCGATCGACGTTTTCCACAAGAACCCGGCGCATCAGCGCGGGATCATGGAGGGCATTACAGGTCGGCATGATGGCGCCTTTACCGTTGGCGGCAAGAGCCTTGCATTCCGCGCCACCCCGCAAATGAACCAGTCCAAGACCACAACCGCCATCATCGTCGAATGGCAGGACCTGACCATCACGAAAGAACAAAGCACACAGCTTGGCAAACTGGTTGACGGGCTCAAGCACATGTCAACCGCGCATGTCCAAGGCTATATCAGCCAGCGCATCCCGTCGGATGATCTGACAGGCGATTTCGCGGATGTCGCAGACCTGGTCAACGCAATGGTTGAAGGCCATATTTCGCGCAAGCGGCTGCTGGTGTCCTGCCTCAAGTCGCTCGCCGAGGGCGATTTCGACTTCGTTATGGAAAAACTCCCGAACGAGCAGGCATTCCTGAACGATGCGGTCGAATCCGCCCGCGACGCCTTCCGCACGGTAACCGGCGAAATCGAACAGCTGGCGCTGTCCATCGCAAACGGCCAGTTGGACCGCCACATTGACGCCAGCAAGTTCCAAGGCAGCTACCGCAGCATCATCGAAGCCATGGCAACCGCCTATAGCGGGCTGAATGGCACGTTGTCTGATATCACCTCACAGGTCAGCCAGATCGTCAGCGCAACCAACGAGGTGAACGCCTCTGCGCGCAACCTGTCGGCCACCTCGCAGGTCCAGTCCAGCGCGGTCGAGGAAATCTCGTCTTCGGTCGAAGAAACCGACGCTGTGGTGCGGGCCAATGCCGATGCAAGCCAAAGCATGCTCAAGGTCGTCCAGTCCGCCGATGAAATCGGCACACGGGGTCTGAAGACGATCGACGACATGGCCGAGGCGATGCAATCGATCCGCAATTCCTCGGGCGAAATTGCCAAGATCATCAAGGTGATCGACGAAATCGCGTTCCAGACTAACCTGCTGTCGCTCAATGCGGCTGTCGAGGCGGCACGCGCTGGCGAACACGGGCGCGGCTTTGCCGTGGTGGCGCAGGAAGTGCGCAACCTTGCACAGCGCTCCGCCAAGGCCGCCCGCGAAACCGCCGATCTGATCGAAGCGGCCACCGCCAATGTGGAACGCGGCGTCAAAGGCTCCGAGGCGTCCGAAGGCGCCTTCAAGAGCATCAGCGCCGAGGTCAAGAAAATCGAGGAAACCGCCCACCAGATCGCCCTGAGCAGCCGTGAACAGGCCGAAGGCATCGCGCAGATCTCGCAGGCCGTGGGCGAACTGTCCAAGACCGGCATGGAAGTCTCTGCCCAGTCCGAGGAATTGGCCACCGCCGCCTCGCAGATGGAATCGGCAACTGACGGTGTTCGCAACCGCCTGAGCCGCTTCAGCCTGCATGATCGGCCGGACAATTCCGATGGTGCGGCTGACTTGATGGCAGGGCTCAGCGCCCAGGACCGTCAGCGCCTGATGGAGATGATGCAGATGTCGTCGCCAACGCTTCAGGCCGGCAAACCTGCCCGCAATGCCATGAATGGCAACGGGCGATCGAATGGGGCGGATCACGATCCGCGCGGATACGAACGGTTCTGACGATCCGATCCCAAGACACGCTGCTCGGGGCCACCACAGACCCTGGCAGCGTGTCTCTTTTTGCAAATCCCGGCTGTCGCGCTGATCGGTCCTGCCCCCCCTTGCTTCAGGCCAATATGCGCCGCCGAACATGGCACAGGGCTTGCAAATAAACGGGCATGACCCGCTTTGCCCTCTCCCGACGCTCGTTTTTGGTCTCGTCTCTCGCCTGTGTTGGCCCCGGCGCGGCCTACGGGTTCATCGCGCCCTCGGACAGCAAATCGCTGCTTGGCGCATCGCGCGCCCCGTTGATCGACCTCGACAGAACCGCCCGCGACCTGCGCCGCCCACCCGCGCCGCCCCAAGACATCCCCCAGACCCAGCCGGCACCGGACACTCCGCCCGCTGCGTCCGATCTGGCCGGTGTGGTGCCTGTCGATCTGCGCAATGTCCACACATCCGAAACCCTGCACATCCGCTTTCATCCGGCCAATGGCGGTCTGTTGCCGGACCAGCCCGAGGCGCTCGATCATTTTTTGCGGGATTGGCGCCGCAACAGGGCCATTGCGATCGACCCCGGCGTGACGGACTCTCTGGCACGTGTCGTGCGCGAAGCCCGCCGCCACGGTTGGACCGGACAAGTTCAGATCAATTCAGGCTACAGAACCCGCGAGACCAATTCGGCCCTTCGCCGCAAGGGCATTGGCGCCGCGCGCAATTCGCTGCATCTCACGGGTCAGGCCATAGATTTCGCCCTGCCCGGCCTGACCCCTGCAAAGATCGGCGCGATGGCACGGCAGCTTTTGCCGGGTGGCATCGGCACCTATGCGACCTTCGTTCACATCGACAGCGGCAAGCGCCGCAGCTGGCAAGGCTAAACCCACCACCTCAGATCAGACAAGCGCCGAGGCAAACACCCCTCGCGCCGACGCGATTTCCTGTTCGACTTCCTCGGCCAACGCCGCCAGCTCGGCTTGTTCCTCGTCCAATGCCGCGCGCTCGGACCGTGACAGCACATCACTCAATGATCGAAGGCCAACAATCCCGGTCGAGCCCACGGCCGAATGGATCACCCGCGCCCGCTCGCTTGCCTCAAGCTCAGGATCCCGCAAGCTTTCAAGCGCCTGCCGGGCGTCTTCAAAGCACTGCTTCACAAGCGCATGGGCCGTGTCACGACCAACCAGCCCACTCAGTTCCTCCATCGGGTCCTCTTGGTCAAGCTCCCCCTCATCCTCCGATGATCGCAAGACCAGATGCCGCGAGAACGCCGCCTCCAGATCCCCAAGTTTCATCGGCTTTCCAAGGACTTCCTGCATCCCGCAAGATCGCAATTCAGGATCATCGCGCGACACCAACGCCGTCACACCCAGAATGACCGAAGCACGCGACGCCCCTGCCTTGCGAATGGCGCGGGTGGCTTCCAGACCGTTCATCACGGGCATGCTCACATCCATCAGGATCAGGTCATACTCCGTGATCGAGGCCATGAGCACCGCCTCGCGCCCATCGCTTGCCGTCTCGACATCGTGGCCCAGTCGTTCGACCATCCGCGCCATCAAAGTCCGGTTGACCTGGTTGTCATCCACCAAAAGAACGCGGTGCCTGCTGCCCGTCGCCACCTGTAGCGCAATCGGTTCTCTTGTGGCGTCGTCATCTGCGGCCATATCCGGGGCAAGATCGATATCGAAGTAAAACCGGCTTCCCTTGCCCCGCTCACTCTCAAGCTTCAATTCGCCGCCCAGACGGTCGATCGCCATATTCGCGATCGCCAATCCCAGGCCGGTCCCCACATTCGCGCCACCGCTTTCCAGCGTCTCGAATTCATTGAAAATGCGATCTTGATCTTCCGGTGCGATCCCGATCCCGGTATCTGTTACGGCAATGCTCAGTTTTGTGCCGCCATCTGGTCGTGGATGAAATGCAAGATCGACACAGATCGTGCCCGCCTCGGTGAACTTCACGGCGTTGCCCGCAAGATTATAGATCGCCCGCGCAAAGGCCGACGGGGCACCAAGATACTTTTCGGCGCTGAAACCGCTCACGCTCAACTCTATCGCGTTTCGCCGCTCCATGGCCAATGGGGTCAATTCCTGCACGATGCTGCGCGCCAACTCTTGAGGGGAAAACGCGCTCTCGGGTTCGCGGTTTTCACCCAGTCGGATCAGATCGAGAATTTCGTTGATCTGCAACAGCGCCCGCTCCGAACAATCGCGCGCGGTCTTGATCAGGCCGTGATTGTCCTGTGACAACGTCTTGACATCAAGCAACTCAAGGGAGGCGATCACACCGTGCAAAGGTGTGCGCATCTCATGGCTCATGGTCGCAAGGAACATGCTTTTGGCGGCGGCAAGCTGCTCGGCCTCATGTCGTGCCTGTTTCAGCTTTTCCTCGGCCGCCACCTGCTCCGAGACATCCGTGATGTACACGATGAATATTCGCTCATCCATCATGTTGTAATCGCCGGTGATCGACACATCCGCAGGAAATTCTTCGCCCGACGCGCGCTCGGCAAAGGTGCGCACCGTGCCTCTGTTCAGCATGGGGTGCGTGCCTTTGCGACGAAACTCCGCCATCAGGTGATCCTGCTGTTCGCGAAACCGTCTCGGTGTGCACACATCGTTGATGTCGGACCCAAGGATTTCTTGCTGGGAATAATGCAATATCCGCGACGCCGCTTCATTGCATTGAATGACCTTGCCTGAAATATCCGTGACAAGAACCGCACTCAACGAAGCCTCATACGCCTTGGTGACGTTCTCGGCAGCGCGCTCGGTCATTGTCCGGCGCCATTCCAGATCGGTCCACAATCGCACTGTCAGAAACGACGAGATCACCATCAACGCAAACAGCGTCAACGCCTCGAATTGAAACCGGACAACCAGCGACTGCGCGCTTCTTTCCGCACGCGTCGCGGCTTCGATAAAGGTTTGAAGAACGCCGGTGGTCACTTCCCGGATCGACGGCGCCAATGAGTCAAGGTGATCGATCAACGCCGCAAGCCCCGGCTCATAGGGGGCCTGCAACTGATCGATCTCCGTGGCCAGAACGCCGCGCGCCTCCAGAAGATCGGTTATCAGCCTGCGTATCTCTGGCTCCAGCTCCAACTCCTGAAAGGACGAATAGATCACCGAAACGCGGCTGTAGAAGATATCGAACGACTGTCGGATCTGGCGCATCTCGTCGTCGGTGACGCGCACACCCTCGGCAGAGCCGGGGGTCATTGCACTGCGCACTATCAGCCGCAAACCCCGATAATCCACATCGAGCTGCGAGATGATCCAGCCCTGATTATCGTTGTTCGCCTTGCTGAACTCGTCCAGCCGATCCTTGAAGCCCATGGCACTGAAGATCAACGAGATCGACGACACGATCAGGCACAGCAACAACGCCAGTACCGGCAACCGAAGCCGCGCCCGGTTGAAACGCGGTCCGTCCGCCTTGTCGATTGGCACAGTCAGTTGCCTCCGGCGACCTTGATTCTGTTAAGTTGCCAGACACTGTAGGCGTAGATCGCCTCGCTCTGGAACTCAGGATCGCTGTCATACGGGTAGACAACCCACAATGGCCCCTTGTCACGCACACCGAACGGCGCACCGTTCTTGCGCAAGGCGACGATCGGTGCCTCGTCGTCAAAGCCCTCTGCGGGAATGGTGACCGAATAATCATTGATTGCAACCAGTGTGACTTGCCCCCCGCTGAACCCGGCGGCCTGCAGGACAGATAAAAGGGTCGGCCCGCTGAATTCTCTGATGCCTTCGGTCCAGATGGTCGACGTCTCGAACGCGACCTGGGGCAGCGCCAGAAGATCGGATTCGTCGAATTCCGCAACCTTTCCAGTGCTTTGATCTTCAATGGCAAGCAATAGTTCGGCCTGTGCCGCATGGGGGGCGAAGGGACTGATAACCGCGATCCAGCACAGGATCGCAAATGCACGCATAACTTGCATGGGGAAAACTCCTTTCCATGTTTAGACCTCTTATACGAGAAGCCCTTACAGGGTGTGAACTATCGAAAGATTATTAATGAGCGCAAAAGCTATCGAAATCTGTCATTCAGATGCCCCTATTGGAACCATTGTAACGCCGGGGTAATTATTTGGGAGGACTACGAAAAACCTTCGCGCAGTAACGCCATCCGTTCTTCCGAAGGACACCCCAACAGACGAATTGAAATCAAAAGAACTGGCTATGCGACTCGAAGTCGCTAAAGTGACGCCAATTCGCTCAAAAGACAGAGTAGGTGCCATGCAATTACGAGTACTCATTGCAGACGATCATAGGTTGATAAGCGAAGCCGTGGCGAACCTGTTGGTTTCCGACGGTGGCTTCAGTGTCGAACTGGTCGACAGCTTCGATCTGGTCATCAAGGCTCTGTCGCAAACGACGCCCTTTGATCTGGTGCTGCTGGACCTGAAGATGCCTGGAATGATTGGCCTCGAAAGCGTCCGGCAAATCGTGAAAGCCGCTGGCAAATCGCAGGTCGTCCTGTTTACCGGCGAGGTCGACCGGCATTTTCTGGACAACGCGCTGGAAAGCGGCGTCAGGGGTCTGATCCCCAAGACAATGCCGCTTCAGGCCCTTGTCAGCGTGCTTCAACTGGTGAATTCCGGGCAGGTCTTTGTCCCCATGCAAGAGATCGGCCGCAACGACAAATCGGGCCAATCCGGCAATCATAACCTCTCGGACAAGGAACTCTTCGTCCTGCGTCTTGCGGCCGAAGGTCTGACCAACAAGGAAATTGCACGCGATCTGGGCACCACCGAAGTGACGATCAAGATGCACATGCGCAGCATCTGCAAGAAACTCGGCGCCCGCAACCGCGCCCATGCCGCCATCATCAGCCGCGAGCGCGCGCTTCTGTAAAAAACATCCGGAGCGGCTTGACCCTCCCGGCTCAAAGCCGCGCCCCCCCCTCCTACTCCATGCGGGCCGTGATCATCTTGCGCAAGTTGGTGATCGCGGCCTTTTTGATCTGCGACACACGCCCCGTCGTCACCTCTAGAATCGCACCGATCTCGTAGACGTTCAGTTCCTCCACATAATACAGTTGCAGCACCAGCGCCTCGCGCTCCGGCAGTTTTTCCAGCGCGTCGCGCAACAACCCTTTCATCTGCTGCTTTTCAAGCGCCTCCTCGGCACCGCCGCCATCCTGCGCAAAGAGCAGCGAATGATCCGTATAGACTTCGTCCAGCGATTTCAGCTGATTGACCTGCAGCCGCGCGTCGATGTCCTGAAGCTGCACCAGTGTCAGGCCAAGCGCATCCGCCACCTCCTGCGCCTCGGGCGTGCGATCCTCCGTCACCAACTCCTTGAAGCACGCACGCTGGTCCTCGCTGCTGACGAATTTGCACCTGTTGCCCTCCCCGAACAGCATCTTGGCCAGCGTGGGGTTGGCTCCAACCGTGATCGTGACGATGTCGGGACCCTCGGCAATGACCGCGCCCAGCCCGGTGTCATCAGTCGCGGAACCCAGACGCTTGAAGACGAGCGAGTCATCGGCCCATTCGGCGGCCGAGGAGCCACTCAGCGCGAAGTTCCGGTACGCCTCAGCAATCGAGTCGTCACTGAACCCGGCATTGATGTCACGTGCGAACTGCGACGACCAGGCGATCTGATTCCAGTAGCCGTAGTCGGGCGCCCAGCCCACATTGGGTGCGAGCGACTCGTCATTGGTCCTGGTGAGCACATTCGCCGAGCAGGAACCGTT
>JALQUE010000276.1 GCA_023260815.1 Roseovarius sp. | reverse complement strand
CCCCTTGATCGGGGGCCTTTTTGTTTGGTCGGCGTAAGGTGTGGCTAAGGTCTCAGTGGGGCTGACTTGCGTTTTGGAGGTCGGCTTTGCGGACGGTCATTGATACTAGCATTATAAGGAGCCGTCGTTCTATTGAGGTTGAGAGCGACGTATCAGCGACTTTCGAGATAGGAAGCCAGAGATGACTGAGATTGAGACTTCAAACCTTAAGGCGATCACAGATGTTGCGGCATCGTTGCCCGACCCTGTTCAAAAGAGCCTTATAGGTGCCTTAAACGAACTACTCGGAGGTTTAACTCGTATCCCCGCAGCGTGGTTACAGCGACAGGCTCAAGCGATTGAAGACATTACGGCTGCACGATCCCTTGTAGCGGCGGATTTTGCGAAGGCAGTGGCCAAACAGGAGATAGAAAACCCTGTTTTAATGCAAGCCGCTACCGAAATTTATCTCCCATCAGCTTTAAGAAAAGCTGAGAATAGGGTCCGAATTGCAAAGCTGACGTATGATTATGCTGCCGACAAAGACACAAACGGGGCCAATTCTGGACCACCAGATGAAGACTGGATGAACGTATTCACGCGTCTTGCAGAGGATGCATCGTCAGATCGTCTTCAAGACTTGTTCGCGAGGATTCTTGCAGGTGAGGTTGTGCGCCCCGGGTCATTCTCTCTGGCAACACTTCGCACAGTGGCCGAGCTGGACAAATCTATCGCAGAGGACTTCAGTCTTATATGGGAGCGAAGTGTTGGGGAAGGCGTCGACGATACTGACGACTTCAACAGGGGAGAATGGTTTTCTAGATGGCAGCGGTTGGCAGAGGTCGGCTTGATGTCGCCAAATAAAATTGCCCGGTTTCTTCCGGAATATCAGCCTATCGTTGATGGGAACGCTCTTTGGACGCCGGTATCGGGTCGGGAAACTCATTTAAATATACACTTTTCCGAGAGGTGCCGCTGCCAATGGAATTATATCGAATTTACCCGAGTTGGTCGCCAACTTGGGAGCATTTTGGCACCGCCTGATTACGAGACAAACATCCGTTTCGTCGGACGAAGGCTTTTGTCCACAGTTCAGAGTGGCCTAGTTCGAGTTGAGGTGCATACAGCTGGTAAGCCGGTTGAAGTGCTATTTCCATAAACTCACGTCCGCAAGATAGGTATTTTGTTCCGCGAATTTCGGTCTGGAGTATGCCCAACTGTCCGCTCTGGGCTCCAAGCGGTCATTGCACTCTGAGCCAGTCGCGATCATTTAAACCGTTTACGCCAAAGGCCCCCGATTAAAGGGGGCCATTTTGTTGGGGCGGCTTTGTCCTGTGGCAAAGAGGGTGCGCCTCGGCGGGCCGCGGTGCGGCGAACCGACGATTGGTCTGGGGCACTTTATCCCGGCCAAATCCGAGTACCCCATGAGCGGTGCACCTGGCTTTGCCAAATCGCCGTGCCGGGGGGCGGCGCGGCGAGGCGCGGCGGCCTGCGGCCTTGGTGCCGCGCCGGAGCGTCGCGATCACCGCGCTCTGAGGCCGTGTCAGGCGGGTTTCTGGCCCGCGTAATTGACGCGGATGTTTTCACGCCAGCCGCCGAAGGCGTCGGGGGTGACGGCATTGCCGCCCTGCCCGCGAATGTCGCGGCGACGCTCGGTGGTGTCGAACTCGGAGCACAGGCAATCCAGATCGCCGAACAATGATTTCAGCCCTTCGGCGGTATAGCGCCAGTAATCTATCGGGCAGGGATGGTAGCGCCATGCAAACAGCGTGGAATGCACCGTCACACCGCCGGGGCGCAGGAGGCGCGTGATCTCGGACGCGGCCAGCCACGGCTTGTCGATATGCTCGAAAACATCGAAGCTGAAGATGAAGTCATAGCTTGCGTCGGGGATGTGCGGGCATTGGGTGATGTCGCCGGCCATCACCGCGATTGGCGCGCCGGGCGCGCCTTGGAGGTCGAGCGCCTGATAGGCGAAGTCGGGGAAGTCGGCATTGCGGGGATTATGACGCCCGCCGATTTCCAGCATCTGCCCCCCGGTGAGGTTGGCCCTGGTCAGGGCGGCGCGGGTCATCTCGCGGACACGGTCCCAACGGGGGGGTGCGGATTTCCAGGCTGTGCCGTCACGGGCGATATCGGCGGCCAGCTGCGCGCCTTTGGTTTGGGCCAGAATGTGGCTCTGTTCCGCCTGAAACTGTTGATCCTGAAGGGCGGTTTTGATCCGGGCATCCACCAGATCGCCAAGCGCGTCCTGGCTGATGACACGTTTGGGATCGCTGAACGCCTTGAGGGCGGCATCAAGCCTGTGTCTGAAACTCATGACAACCTTTCCGTGTTTGTGGCGCACGATAACCCCCATGACGGGATATCGCGGTTCGGGGGAAAATCCAACAGCGTCATCCGCGGTGCAGCCGCTTGGCCAGATGCGAGGTCAGGCACAGCATCGCCGCGCCGCGCCGCAGACCGGCATGATCACGGTAGACCCGCCAGGTGGCGGCCATGGCCCCAAGCCTGCCGGAGGACAGGGAGCCAGCCCGCCGGATATGGGTGGCCAGCGGCACATCAAGCCCATGCGCCGGCCCGGCGCGCGCCAGCAGATCCAGCCACAGGGCGTAATCGTGGCGCATGGGCAGGGCCGGCATCGCCACTTTGCCAAGCTGGGCGGTGTCGTAGATCGCGGTCAGGCAGCCGATGACATTGCCGCGCAGCAAGGTGCCCCGATTGACGGTCGGGGGGACGCGGACGCGGTGGCGCCGGGACCCCGTCTGGCGCCAGAAGCCGGTATAGGACAGGGCGGCGCCTTGGCCCTGCATGAACGGGATCTGCTGGTGCAGCTTGTCGGGGTGCCACGTGTCGTCGGCATCCAGAAAGGCGATAAAGCGCCCGCGCGCGGCATCGAGTGCAAGGTTCCGCGCCCCGGCGGCGCCTAAGGGCTGTGTGCTGTCGATCAGGTGCAGACGCCGATCGGACAGGGCGGCGGCACGGGCGCAAGCGGCGGTGTCATCGGTGGAGGCGTCGTTGACGAGGATCAGTTCCCAATCCTGAAAGATCTGCGCCTGCACCGAGGCGATGGCGGCGCCCAGCCAAGGGGCGGCATTGCGGGCCGGCATCAGGATCGAGACCATGGGGCGGGAAACGTGGTGCGTGGGCATGATGAATTTCGCAAAACAGGGGGTTCGCTAGGGCTTCGTTAAGACTTGCATGCAAAGATTGTGAAAATGTTAAGCGCCAAGGATGAATTCCAATGCAAAAACAACCCGTAAAGGTGATTGCCGAAATCGGCTGCAATCACAAAGGCGACCTGCACATCGCCAAAGAGTTGATTCGCGTCGCTGCCGAAGAGTGTGGCGCCGATGTTGCCAAGTTCCAGAAACGCTGTAATCGCGACTTGCTGTCACCGATGCAGTACAGCACCCCGCATCCGGTCCCTGCGAATGCCTATGGCCCGACCTATGGCGCCCATCGGGAGTTTCTGGAATTCGATGTCGAGCAGCACCGAGAGCTGATCGAGACGTGCAAGGCGCATGGGATCGCCTATTCCACAAGCGTCTGGGATTTGACGTCAGCGCGGCAAATGGCGGCGCTTGGGCCTCAGATGCTGAAGATCCCGTCGGCCACAAACCAGCATTTCGACTTGCAGGACTATCTGTGCCAGCAGTTCGCGGGTGAGATCCATGTCTCGACCGGGATGTCCACGGGGCGCGAAATCGCCGATCTGGTCGCGTTCTACGAGGATCGGGGGCGGGCGCAGGATCTTGTGATCTACAGTTGCACCTCGGGGTATCCGGTGGCGTTCGGGGATGTGTGCCTGTTCGAGATTCGCACCCTGATGGAGCGCTATGGCACGCGGGTCAAAGGCATCGGGTTTTCCGGGCATCATCTGGGGATCGCCACGGATGTCGCCGCCTTGGCGGTGGGCCGGGTGATGGAGGCCGAAGGCTGGGGCCGGTTCACCCATATCGAGCGGCATTTCACGCTTGATCGCAGCTGGAAGGGTACCGATCATGCCGCCAGCCTTGAGCCGGACGGGCTGCACCGTTTGTGCCGTGACATCCGCCATGTGGATCAGACGCTGGCCATCAAGCGCGAAGAGATCCTGCCGGTGGAACAGGTGCAGCGCGACAAGCTGAAATGGGTGCCTGACCGGCGCGCGCAGGCATCGTGATCGCGGCGGATGGCGTTATTTGTACAGCATACTGCGTCCAAAGCGGAACAGCAGGAGCGTGCCAAAGAACATCGGCGCAAGCGCCACGCCGACGATCAGGGTGATCGAGATGTAGCCGGGCTGATAGATCGAATAAAACCCCTGCCGCGCGATGCCCGAAATATGCAGAAGCGGGTTGAACCAGAGAAGGTCCTGAATGGTGCGGGGGAGGTCTTCGTAAAGGAAAAAGACACCCGAAATCAGGATCAGGGGACGTGTCAGCACGTTCCAGAGGGTTTTCCAGACCGGGAAAGAGACTGTTGCATAACAGTTGAACATGCCGAAGCCGAAACCAAGAAACGCGGCCAATGCGAAGGCGGTGACGATGGGCAAAAGATCGACGGTTTCGGGGATATCCTCGATCAGGTAGATGCCGGTGAAGATCACCGCCGCCACCACGACCTGTGTCAGGATCACGAGGGTTGCGCGGGCCAGAACGGCGTCCATCACCGTCACGCGGGGATATTCCATCAAGGCGCGATTGAAGCTGACGGCGGCGCCGACATTGACCGACATGTCCTGAAACATGCGCAGCGGCAGCAGGGCAGAGGCGTAGAACAGCAGGAAAGACGTGCCAAGCGAGGGCGCCCGCAACAGCAGCGAAAAGCCGATCGCCAGGATAAGGATGATCCCGACGGGTTGCAGGATGGCCCAGACATAGCCGCCGGGAGAGCGCCCATAGGTCGTCGACATCTCGCGCAGGATCAGGGCGAGGATCACGCGGACCATGCGAAACCGGCGCGAGGGGCGCTGTGGCGTGCGAGGAGCGGTGCGGGGGATCGACACTGGCATTCCTGAGAGAACTGTGAAACCGTAAACACGTTAAAGTTGTGACGATTGGACCATATCCGTGGCCGAGGAACAATCAAAAGCTGACGCATCGCCCAAAGACCCGATCAAGCCGCGGCCCTCTGTGAGGATCGCGCGGCGTGTGAGGCCGCGCAAACGGCACCTTTTCCTGATGATCTCGGCGCAGGTGTTGATCTTGCTGCCGTCGCTTTTGACGGCGTGGTACCTGTGGGAGCGCGCGGCGGATCAGTATGCGTCCTACACCGGGTTCACGATCCGCAGGGAAGAGGCGCCGACGCCCACGGATGTTCTGGGCAGTCTTGGCAATCTGTCGTCGGGCAGTTCGTCTGACAGCGATGTGCTGTTCGAGTATATCCATTCGCAGGACATGATCCGCCGGATCGCAGACCTGCATGACCTGAGCGCGATGTTCAGCCGGTATCACGATACAGACCCGATCTTTGCCCTGCGGCCCGATGGCACGCGGGAGGATCTGCGCGATTACTGGCGCCGGATGGTGCAGGTGTCTTATACGTCGGGGTCGGGGTTGATCGAGGTGCGGGTGAACGCCTTTGCGCCCCAGGATGCGCAGGACATCACACAGGCGATCTTTGACCAGAGTCTGACGCGAATCAACGATATGACGGCCATCGCGCGGGCGGATTCGATCCAGTTCGCGCGAACCGAATTGACAGCGGCCGAGGCACAGTTGCAGGCGGCCCGCCAGGCGTTGACGCTGTTCCGGTCGGCCAATCAGGTGATCAGCCCCGAGGCGGATATCCAGGTGCAGATGGGCCTGATCAACACGTTGCAACAGCAATTGGGCGAAGAATTGATCAAGCTGGACCTGCTGAGCGAGCAGGCCAATGAAAGCGATCCGCGCGCGGTACAATCCAAGCTGAGGATCGAGGCCATTCGAAAGCGCATCGCCGAGGAGCGGCGCAAGCTGGGCGGTGGCGCCGACATGCAGGGCGAGGGCGGGGATTATGCCTCGATCGTGACCGAATTCGAAAAGCTGACCGTGGACCGAGAGTTTGCGGAGCAAAAATACACCACGGCGCTGTCGAATTTCGACACAGCGCAGGCTGAAGCGCGGCGGCAGACCCGGTATCTGGCCGCGTTCGAGCAGCCCACCTTGCCCGAAAGCGCGGAATATCCCCGGCGCTGGCTGATCCTTGGGCTGACGGTTCTGTTCCTGACGGTGGGGTGGAGCATCCTTGTGCTGATCTACTATTCCCTCCGGGATCGCCGGTAAGGCGCCTTTGCGATGATCGAGTTGCGCAACCTGACCAAGAGCTTTCCGACATCGCGGGGCCGCAAATACGTGGCGCGCGGGATCAACGCGGTCTTTCCAACCGGGCAGGCGGTGGCGCTGATGGGGCGCAACGGCGCCGGAAAATCGACCCTGTTGCGCATGATTTCGGGCAATATGCGAATTGATGAGGGGCGGGTCATCGCCGGTGGCAGCGTGTCGTTTCCGGTGGGGTTCACCGGCACGTTTCACCGCGATCTGACAGGGGCGCAGAACTGCCGGTTCATTGCGCGCATCTATGGCGTGGATACCGATGAGCTGATCGCGTTTGTCGCGGAGTTTTCGGGATTGGGCGGGCATTTCCGAATGCCGGTGCGCAGTTATTCTTCGGGTATGCGATCCCGCCTTGCCTTTGGAATTTCGATGGGTCTTCATTTTGACACCTATCTGGTGGACGAGGTGACATCGGTGGGCGACAGGGCGTTTCGTGCCAGAAGCGCCGACGTGTTCAAGGCCCGGCTGGAGCATAGCAGCGCCATCGTGGTGACCCATTCGCTGGCCGAGGTGCGCAACCTGTGCAATGCGGGTGCGATCCTCGAAGATGGCAAGCTGACGTTTTTCGACAATGTCGAAGCGGCGATTGCACAGCATGTGAAGAACATGGAAAAGCCCATTTGAACGCGCCGCCAACCGCGACAAGTTGACGAAAATCGCAAGCGAACGCCACGGTTTTGCCGCGCGCGTTTCAGGCCGGTGACCCGACCTGCTGACAGGTTTCCATCGTTGGTGGTGGGAGACCTGCGATGGAGTTTACGCAAAAGGCGCATGATCCGGGTGTCGATGGCCTGCATTCGGGGATTATCCCGACGATCGTGCTGTCGCCGCTTGGGGCGGATCTTGGGATTTCGGTTCTGTCGGGCATGGGGCTGGCGCAGGGCCTGTGGCGGTTGACGGATACGGGGCTGTTTGACTTCGAAGAGGTCCAGACGCGGGTTGAGGCGTATGTGGTCCCCGTGATCGGTGGTCGGCACTACCGTCTGATGACAGCCGATCTGGACCGGCTGGCGGAGTATGGCGACAAAATCAGTCTCTATTCTGACCAATCGGGGCGATATGGGGATCTGCTGCATCTGGTGGCGACGCCGGTCAATGGCGCAGGCTACATGGTGGCGGGCGCCCCGGATGGCAGTGGTCTGTCGGTGCTTCGCCGCGAGCCGTGGGGCGGGGTGACGCCGGTATCGTACACCGCTGACAGCAATGAAGCCTATCTTGCCGGGCCGATGGCGTTGGCGGGTCTGACAACGGTGTCGGGGCGCAACATGGTGTTTGCCGCCTCGCATCAGGAGGTGGGGATCAGCGCGTTTGAGGTCACGGCAGCGGGTGGATTGATCCGGCGCGCATCGCTGGGCATCGAAGAGGGGGGCACCTTCTTTCGGCCGACCCTTCTTGAAGCGGTGACGTTGGCAGGGCGCGATCTGCTGCTGGCGGGCAGTTTCAATTCTGGCGCGATCAGTGTGCTGGAGGTGACGGCCAGTGGCGCACTGACGCTGCTGGATAGCACGCTGGATGACCGGCAGACCCGATTCGGCGGGATCAGCGTGTTGCAGACCCTGAGCCATGAGGGACAGGTCTATGTGCTGGCCGGGGGGGCCGATGACGGGCTGAGCCTGTTGCAACTGTTGCCAAACGGGCAGTTGATCCATCTTGATACGGTCACGGACAACCGGACCCTGGGCCTGAACAACCCAAATGCGGTTGCGATGACGGTGTTTGGGGGCGCGCTGCATGTGGTGGCCACGTCGGAGCGTGAAGCGGGGTTGAGCCTGCTGACAGCGCCGCTGGTGCCGGGGCGGCAGGTGGTGACGGGGACCGGGGGCGCAGATGCGCTGGCCATCGGTCCTTATGGCGGGCTGATCTGGGATGGTGGCGGGGCCGATACGCTGTTTGGCGGGGCAGGCGCCGATCTGTTCGTGTTGGTGCAGGATGGTGCGCCGGACGAGATCAGGGGCTTTGTGCCGGGACAGGACCGGGTGGACCTGTCGGATTGGAGCGGCTTGTACGCAACGATGCAGCTTGGGCTTGAGACGTTGAGCGATGGCGCGCGGATCACCTATGGCACCGAGGTGCTGACCCTGCGCACCGCATCAGGAGACGCGATCGGCTGGCGCGAGCTGTTGCAGACCGACATGCTGGGCATCATCCGGATCGCGCCGCCCGAATTTCTGACCACGCAGACCGAAGGGCCGGACAGCCTGCTGGGTGGGGATGGCAACGACACGATCCATGGCGCGGGCGGCGGTGACGTGATTACCGGGATGGCCGGTGATGACTGGCTTTTTGGCGAAGCCGGCGCGGATATCCTGCGCGGAGGGCCGGGACACGACAGGATGGTCGGCGGCACCGGGGCTGATAGCCTGTATGGCGGCGACGGCGATGACAGTCTTGAGGGGCTGAGTTCGATCGACCTGCTATTCGGCGAGGCGGGCAATGACACGATATCGGGAGGGACCGGGGCGGATACCCTGTATGGCGGGGCCGGCAATGACCGGTTGCTGGGCAATACCGGGGTCGATCTGATTTACGGAGGGGACGGGGATGACTGGATCAGTCCGGGCAATGGTGTGGATGTGGTCTATGGCGGTGCCGGCAACGATACGGTGATCGGGCGCACCGGCTGGGACACGTTGTTTGGCGGGGATGGGGATGACAGTCTGTTGGGCAGCGAAGGGCAGGACGATCTGCACGGAGAGGCCGGAAACGATACGCTGTCGGGTGGGTTCGGGTTTGATTTCCTTTATGGCGGTGACGGAGATGACAACCTGTTCGGCAACCTGGGATCGGATGTGCTTGAGGGCGGTTCGGGCAATGATAGTCTCTATGGTGCGACGGGAAACGACACGCTTCGCGGTGGGCCGGGCGACGATGTGATCTTTGGCTCGCAAGGTTTGGATGTGATCGAGGGAGGGCCGGGTAACGATACGATCCGGGGCGGGAGCCTGCAGGATGAGTTCATCTTTCGACGGGGGGATGACCGTGACATGATCCTGGATTTCGAGGCGGCGCATGACATCCTGATGCTGGACGCCGGATTGGTGGATGGCCCGGCCACGGCGCAGACTGTGCTGGAACGGTATGCGACCTATGACGAGGGCCGGGTGACACTGGATTTCGGGGAAGGTGATGTGATCGAGGTCATGCTGTATCTGGGGCTGGGCGATCTGACGGACAACATTCAGTTTCTGTGATCGGCGCATCATCCAGAGCAGGCCGGGGATTGATCGAATCTGCGTCACCTGCAAGAAATGCTGCTTATGGTTGAATATATGAATGATCATCGCCTTATGAGTAGTGGGTCGTTTGCCGGATAAGAAGACCGATCTGACGGTTGCCATCGCGACGATGGGGGCCGGGCTTGCCGGGATATCCCTGCCGGAGCCTGCGGCGCGTCTGGTGTACCTGATCGTGGTGCAGGCTGCCGAGGCGCCCAGCCTGCCAAAGCACCTGCGCCAGCGCGGCGACCTGCATGTTCTGCATCTTGAGGGGCATGGCCTGTCACGCAGTCGCAATGCCGCGCTGGACCATGTGGCGACCGACCTGATGGTGTTTGCCGATGATGACATGGCCCTGCGGTCCGACGGCCTGCTGACGCTGGCCGATCACCTGATATCGCGGCCCGATCTGAGCTTTGTCGCGGGGTGGCGCGAGGGCCGTTTGCCGCGCCATGGGCGCAGGGCGGGGCCGCACGCGCTTGGCCTGAGCAATAGTGGGCGGATCTGCGCACCGGAATTGATCGTGCGGCGCAACAGGGTTCTGGGCTGTGGTGTGCGGTTTGACGAGACGTTCGGTAAAGGCGCGCGCCACGGTCTTGGCGAGGACTATGTGTTTGTCGCGGACATGCTGCGGGCCGGAATGCGCGGTGAGGCGCTGCCGATCATCACTGGCGCGCATCACGGGCCAAGCACGGGCGATCTGTGGGACAGTCCGGCGATTTTCGATGCAAGGCTGGCGGTTCAGCGCCGGGTTTTCGGGCGTTTGGCGTCGCTGGTGCATCCGCTTTATGCGATCCGGCACGCGCGCCGGTTCGGGCGGATCGGGCTGGTGGCGCGATTTGCGCTGGGTCGAAGGATCGGCGGTGATGCGGAGCGCACACCATGATCCGGCGGCTTGCCTATCGGCTGCTGCATGGACGGGCGCAAAGCTATCATCAGGCGCATGTGATTTGTCTGCCGGGGCATGGGATTGCCTATATTCGTGTGCCCAAAGCGGCGAATTCGTCCATCAAGTCGGCGCTGGCGCAGCGGTTTGGCATTCGCGCACGCGGGGCCGACACGGTAGCACAGGACGGGTTCTGGGATGACACCGAGGATGGCGTGGCGATGCGGCTGACGCCGGAGCGGTTCGTGACCGAGGGCCATGCGGCAAGGTGTTGGACCTTCAGCTTTGTCAGGCATCCGGTGGCGCGGCTTTATTCGTGCTGGAACAACAAGGTCATCGAGAATGACGCCCTGTCGCCGCGATTCGTGGCCATGGGGGTCAGGCCGGGGATGCCCTTTGCCGAGTTCGTGCAGGCGGTTGCCGAGACGCCCGATGACAGGGCCGATATCCATGTGCATTCGCAAAGCGGGATTCTTGAGTATCAGGGACGTCTGGTGCCGGATTTCGTGGGGCGCGTGGAAAACATCGCGGCGGATTGGCCTTGTGTCGCCGAGCGGATCGAGGCGCGTAGCGGCGTTGCCATGGGGCGGTTGGGCGCGCGAAACATGCGGATGGGGACGCGTGCGACTGTGGCTCTGACATTGCCTGAAAAGGTCAGAACGCTGATCATCGACAGGTACAGGAGGGATGTCGACCTGTTCTACCCAGACCAGTTGCCCTGATGGTTTTTGGCCCGGCGTAACGTTTTATTAACCTTGGTTCATGATGAATGGCGGGGCAGCGTCGGGCGTGGCTTGTCGCCGGCACGAGTGTTGAGAGTAACCCGAGTTTGGGAGGTGGCTTGCATGCAGATCGCGATCATTCCGGCGCGGGGCGGCAGCAAGCGGATTCCGCGCAAGAATATCAAGGCGTTCGGCGGGCGCCCGATGATCGGCTGGCCTATTGCCGCCGCGCTGGAGGTGGGACTGTTCGACGAGGTGATCGTGTCCACGGATGATGACGAGATCGCCGCGATTGCCGAGGATGCCGGTGCGCTTGTGCCGTTTCGGCGCCCTGGCTATTTGTCCGGTGATCTGACGCCGACGCGGGGCGTCATCACACATGCGATTGCAGATGCCGAGGCGCGGCACGACAAAACGGTGCGCTTTGCGTGCTGCATCTATGCCACCGCCGCACTGCTGCGCGCTGAGGATTTGCGCCGCGGATTCAAGATGCTGGCGGATTGGCACGGGGTGAGTTTCGTGTTTGCTGCTGCCGGTTACGCGCATCCGGTTCAGCGGGCCTTGCTGCGCCGCGACGCGGGCGGGGTGAGGATGATATCGCCCGAGAATGCCCGGACCCGGACCCAGGATTTGCCAGAGGCGTTTCACGATGCCGGGATGTTCTACTGGGGGCGGCGTGATGCGTTCATGGACGATGAGCCGATGTTTTCGCCACGGTCGCTGCCCTGCATGATCCCGCGCGACAGGGCGCAGGATATCGACACGCCCGAGGATTGGGCCTTTGCAGAGACGCTTTTTGACAGGATGCGCGCCAATGAGGCCGGGGCATGAGCCGATGGGTCGTCATACGGTGCCAGACGGGCGAAGGCGTGGGACTGGGCCATTTGATGCGCTGCCGCGAGGTGGCGCGGCATTTGCGGGATCAGGGGATTGCCTCGGCGATGATCGGGCCTGCGGAGGCCTTGCGCGACAGGGCCGACGGCGATCTGTTCCAGGTCTGGCAGACGGTCGAGGGCTGGTCTGGGTCGGCCTGCGACGCGGCGCAGGTGATGGCGCTATGCGATCGGTTGGGCACGCGCCATGCGGTGATCGACGATTACCGGGCCGATCCGGTCTTTCAGAAAGCGTTGCGCGCGGGCGGTGTCCGGTGGCTGCAACAGTTCGATGCCAGCTGTGATTGGCGGTTTTGCTGTGATGTTCTGGTCAATGCCAGCCACCATGAGCGCAGGGCGGACTATCTGCAAAGGTTGGAGGCGCCCGAGCGGACGCAGACCTTGTTCGGCCCGGCCTATGCGGTTCTGCGGCGCGGGTTTCGTCAGGTGGTGACAGGCCGCGACGGGCGGGCCGTGCGCCGGGTGCTGGTGGCGTTCGGCGGCGGCGATGATCGGGGCGCGATTGCGCTGGCGGTGACGGCGCTGGCGGGACGGTTGGACCGGGGCGTGACGCTGGTGGTGGTCTCTGGTGTGGGCAATCCGGGGCTGCACGGTGTGACGCAGGCGGTGAGCGCGCTGAGCGGTGGGCAGGCCGAGTTGCATGTCGGGCCGGGGGATATGCCGGGGCTGATGGCGGGCTGCGATCTGGCGGTGATCGGCGGTGGCACGATGACTTATGAGGCGGCGATCTGTGGCGTGCCCATGATCACGCTGGCGCTGGCGGCCAATCAGGAAAGGCCGTGTCTTGGGTGGCAGGCATTGACCGGCGCGCCCTATCTGGGACGGGTTGGGGATGCTGCCCCTCAGGCGCTGTTCGAGGCGGTTTCGTCTCTGATCCGGGATGATGAGCGCCGCGAGGCGATGGCGGCGAAGGGCCGACAGGCGGTGGATGGCCGTGGTGTGGACAGGCTTGTATCGGCGTTGTTCGAAAGGGCGGTGGCATGAGCCGGACGACCCTTGTTCTGGGGACGAACGCGGGGCAGGCCGATCTGATCCGGCATATGCGGGCGCGGGGGTGGCGCGTGATCGGCTGTTCGCCCGTCGCCGGCGAGGTGGGCCAACGCTTTTGCGACGTGGTGGAGCCGGTGGACATCGCCGATCTGGAAGCACTGGAAAGCGCG
>JALQUE010000065.1 GCA_023260815.1 Roseovarius sp. | reverse complement strand
GTCGCAGCGGGTGCTGCTGGCGCTCACCCAGGCCGGTGTCAGCCGCGAGGACGCCTATCGCCTCGTGCAGCGCAACGCGATGAAGGTCTGGGATCACCGGACCGATTTCCGCGAGGAACTGCTGGCCGACGACGAGGTGCGCGCCGCCCTCTCCGAGGACGAGATCAACGAGAAATTCGACCTCGGGTATCACACCAAACATGTCGATACGATCTTTGCGCGGGTCTTCGGAGACAGCTGATCCTCAGCCCCAATGCCTGTTTTTTATGCAGGGCGGCCCCCATGGGCCGCCCGTTTTGCCTCCCGTCTCGCATCCGGGGCATCCCGCGCCACTCCGGATTTTGCCGATCGTGAAACTCGTGCTATCTTCGAGTTGAGTGCAACAGGAGAGATGTATGATGACACCGAAAATCATTCTGACCACCGCCGCCCTGACGCTTGCCTCGGCCATGTCCGTGCAGGCCGGATGCGGCAAGCATGAACAGCAGGCCATGTCCTGCGCCGAAGGCGCGACCTGGGACAGCGCGACCAAGACCTGCGTGCCCCAGACAACCAGCTGACCAGACAACCAGCTAAGCAGACAACCAGCTGACCAGCTGACCGGCCTTGACGATCGTCGGGCAATGCCGGGGCGCCCTGTGGCGCCCCGTTTCATTTGAACCGGTCCCCCATGACCCGGCCCGCCTTAGTCCTTTATTCACTCCTCCTGCCTTATGGTTCAGCCGATGACCTGAACGGGGGACAGGATGACAACCCAGACTCAGCTTGCCCGCCTGTCGCCGCCGCGCGCGCCCCGGCCCGTCGCCGCGCGTCTGACCAAGGCGCAGAAGGCCGCGATCATCGTGCGCTTTCTGCTCAATGAAGGCGCCGATGTGCCGCTGACCGATCTGCCCGACGGCTTGCAGGCGACACTGACCACCCAGATGGGCAGCATGCGCTATGTGGATCGCACCACGCTGGCCGATGTGGTCGCCGAATTCGCGACCGAGCTTGAGGCGATGGGCCTGACCTTCCCCCGTGGTGTGGCCGGTGCGCTCTCGGCGCTCGATGGCCGAATCAGCCCGCAAACCGCCGCCCGCCTCAAGAAAGAAGCCGGCGTGCGGCAATTCGGCGATCCTTGGGAACAGGTCCGTGCCGCCAGCCCCGATGATCTGCTGGCCATTGTCGGTCGCGAAAGCACCGAGGTGGCGGCCGTCATGCTGTCGAAACTCGATGTCGAACGCGCCGCCGATCTGCTGGGCCGCCTGCCCGGCGATCAGGCCCGCCGCATCACCTATGCCGTCTCGCGCACCGGCGCCGTGACCCCGGCCGCCGTGGACCGGATCGGTCTCGCGCTGGCCGCGCAACTGCATGACGTGCCCGAAACCGCCTTTGATGACGGCCCGGTGGAACGCGTCGGCGCAATCCTCAACTTCTCGGCCTCGGCCACCCGCGACAACCTGTTGACCGGGCTGGACGAAACCGATCAGGATTTCGCCCGTCTGGTGCGCAAGGCGATCTTCACCTTCGTGCATATCCCCGACCGCGTCGCGCCGATGGATATCCCCCGCATCACCCGCGAGGTGGATCAAAAACTGCTGGTCACCGCCCTCTCCGGCGCGCTGACCGGCGATCTGGCCGCCGATCTGTCGCCCGTGGCGGATTTCATTCTCGACAACATGTCCAAGCGCATGGCCGACGCCCTGCGCGACGAGATCGAGGAATTGGGCAGCGTCAAACCGCGTGACGCCGAAGCCGCGATGACCCAGGTGATCAACGCCATTCGCCGGCTTGAGGCGGCGGGGGAGCTGACCCTCATCAAACCCTCCGACACCGAGGACGACACCACCCCCTGACCCCGGACATGACCCCGCACATCACCCGCAGATGGACAGCCGCCCGTCCACGCCCTACCTTGCCGCCATGACCGCACAAACCCTGATCCTCGACGACCTCTCCTGCCCGGCACCCCACACCCCGCTCGGCACCGCATGGGAATTGGTATCGGACCGTGTGATGGGCGGCGTGTCCGATGGCACGCTCTCGCGCGCCACGGTGGCCGGGCGCATGGCCCTGCGCCTCAGCGGGACAGTCATCCTCGACAACAACGGCGGGTTCCTGCAAATGGCGCTCGATCTGCGCCCCGATGGTGCCGCCCTTGATGCGCGCGCCTTCACCGGGCTACAGCTTGATGTTTTCGGCAATGACCAAAGCTACAACCTGCACCTGCGCACCGCAGATGTGACCCGGCCCTGGCAATCCTACCGGCATGCCTTTACCGCCGCGCCCCGCTGGACGACGCTGCACCTGCCGTTTTCCGATGTCACCCCGCACCGCGTCGATGCCCCCTTCGATCCCGCCACGCTGCGCCGCATCGGCATCGTCGCCATCGGTCGCGCCTTTCAGGCCGATATCGCCATCTCGCGGATCGCCCTCTACCGGTGATCGCCCGCGCACACGCACCCACTGGACAGCGCCCGCGCCTGCGCTTACCCTCCCCTCATGAGTGATACAACTGGCAAGCGCTGGCACGACATGGGCGGTCAATCCGCCGGGCAGATCTGTGCCGATCAACATGATTTCGCCCTTTGGGAAAAGCGCGTCGATGCGCTGATGGTGCTGTGCTCCGGCGCGGGGTTCTTCACCGTCGATGGTCTGCGCCGCGCACTCGAAGACATGGGCGAAGAGGCGTTCAACACCATGACCTACTACGAGCGTTGGATCGCCGCCATCAACCAGAACCTGGTCGAGACCGGCGCCTACACCCTCGAGGAACTCGGTCAACGCATGGACGAGATCGCCGCCCGCGGCCCCACCTACGCCGCCGCCCAAAAAGAGGCCGCACAAGAAAATCCTGACACAAATGGCCCCTCCCATGCCTGAGCGTGTGCGCGTCAAGGCGATGATGCCGCCGGGCCATGTCCGCACCCCCGCCTATCTGCGCGGCAAGACCGGCGTGATCGAACGCGCGCTTGGTCCCTTCCCCAACCCCGAGCAACTGGCCTACGGTCTGCCGGCCCCCGAACAGCCGCTCTACCGTGTGCGCTTCACCATGTCCGAGGTCTGGGGCGACGCGGCCGAACGCCCCTCGGATACGCTCGACGCCGAAATCTACGCCCATTGGCTGGAAAGGCTCTGACGCGATGCCACACGATCATCACGACCACGACCACCCCCACGATCACGACGGGCTCAGCCCCTCGGGCCACCCCTACCGTGCCGATAACGATGCACCGCTAAGCTATTGGCAACGCATGGAAATCGCCGTGCGCGAGCTGATGATCGAAAAGGGCCATCTGACCGCCGATCAGGTCTCGGCCCAGATCGACACGATGGATGCCCGCAGCCCGGCCAATGGCGCCGCCGTGGTCGCCCGTGCCTGGGTCGATCCCGATTTTCGCGCGCGCCTTCTGGACGATGCCGGCGCCGCCAGCCGCGAGATGGGCTTCGATATCGGCCCGCTGCACCTGATTGCCGTGGAAAACACCGCCCAGGTGCATAACCTCATCGTCTGCACGCTGTGTTCGTGCTATCCGCGCAACCTTCTGGGCCTGCCACCCGACTGGTACAAGACCCGCGAATACCGCGCCCGCGCCGTGCGCGAACCGCGCGCCGTGCTGCGCGAATTCGGGCTGGACCTGCCCGACAGCACCACCATCCGCGTGCATGACAGCACCGCCGACATGCGCTACATCGTGCTGCCCGCGCGCCCCTCGGGCACCGACGGGATGACCGAAGCCGCCCTCGCCGCCCTTGTCACCCGCGATTCGATGGTCGGCACCGGCCTGCCGCGCCAGCCATGACACCCTGACCGCCGGACCGGCTTGTGATCGCGGGCCGCGCGGCATATGTCTGCGTCCCAGGACTTGCCAGGCACATGGACCCGATGACCGACACGCCCTCTTCTCCATCCCTTGTCAGCCGCTGGCGCGACACCGGGCTTGGCCTGGCCATCTACGCGCCGATCGCGCTGGTCCGGCTGCTGCCTTATCGCTGGCGCGTGCCGGCCATGGGCTGGGTGACCTCTCGGATCATCGCGCCCATCGCGGGCTATGACCGCCGGGTGCGGGAAAATCTCGATCATGTGCTCCCCGATCTTCCCGAGGCCGAGGTCAAGCGCCTGTCGCGCGCCGTGGCCGACAATGCCGGTCGCAACATGGTCGAGCTGCATTCCACACCTGAATTCATCGCCCGCACCCGCGACATCCCCCTCGAAGGCCCCGGCCTCGCGGCGATCCGCGCCGCCCGCGCCCAAGGCCGCCCGGTGATCTTCGTCACCGGGCATTTCGGCAATTTTCACGCGGCGCGCGTGGCTCTGGTGGCGCAGGGCTTCGACATGGGCATCTTCTACCGCCCGATGGCCAACGCCTTCTACAACCGCCGCTATACGCAGTGCATGGAAATGCTCAGCACGCCGATGTTTCAGCAGGGCCGCGGCGGCATGCGCCAGATGGTCCAGCATCTGCGCTCGGGCGGGGTTCTGGCGATCCTGACCGATCTCAACGCGCTCGACGGGGTGCCGCTTGATTTCTTCGGCAAGCCCGCCCTGTCATCGCTGGCCACCGCCGAACTTGCGTTGAAATTCGACGCGCCGCTGGTGCCGGTCTGGGCGATCCGCAATCCTGACGGCCTCAGCTTCCGGGTCATCGTCGAGGCGCCCATCGCCCCGACCGATCCGGTGACCATGACCCAAGAGGTCAATGACCGGCTCGAAGCGCAGGTGCGCCAGAATATGGACCAATGGTTCTGGATTCACCGCCGCTGGAAAGACGGCACCGGCCCCCTGGCCGACCGCGCCACCAAGCAGCTCGAACGCCAGAACGGCCGCGACGGCCCCTGACCAAGGCGTGCCCCCGCGCGCCGGCCCGTCAGGGCCGACAAGCCCGCCCCTGCATCACAGCGATGGCCACCGCCCTCAGGTCCACTTCGCCAGAGGCGGCAAACTCATCAGCACGGCGTTCGCGTCATGCCCCGTGGCCAACCCGAACTTGGTGCCCCGGTCATAGACCAGATTGTATTCCGCATATAGCCCGCGATGAACCAGCTGCGCATCCTTGTCGGCCTCGGTCCACGTCTGCACCCGGCGCTTTTCCACCAACGGCACATAGGCCGGCAGAAAGGCCCGCCCGATATCCTGCGTCAGCGCGAAATCCGCCTCCCAGTCGCCGGTGTTGCGGTCATCCATGAAGATGCCGCCCACACCGCGCGCCCGGTGCCGGTGCGGGACATAGAAATACTCGTCCGCCCACGCCTTGAGAGCGGGGTAAAGCGCCTCGTCATGCGGGTCCAGATGCGCCTTTTGAGTGGCGTGAAAATGCGCCGTGTCCTCGTCATATTCCAGACAGGGGTTCAGGTCCGATCCCCCGCCGAACCACCACGCACCCGGCGTCCAGAACATCCGCGTGTTCATATGCACCGCCGGGCAATGCGGGTTCTGCATATGCGCCACAAGGCTGATGCCGCTGGCCCAGAAGCGCGGATCGCTCTCCATTCCCGGCACACCGCGCGCCGCCATCGCCTGCTGTGCAGCAGCCCCCAGACTGCCATACACCTCCGAGACGTTCACGCCCACCTTCTCAAAGACCCGGCCACCGCGCATCACGCTCATCAGCCCGCCGCCCGCATCCGATCCATCGTCGCTGCTGCGCTTGGTCTCGGTCACCTCGAAGCGCGCCGTGGGCGCGTCGCTCATCGGGCCAGCCGCGTGGCTGTCCTCCAGCGCCTCGAAGGCCGCCACGATGTCATCGCGCAACTGGCGGAACCATCCCGCCGCGCGCTGTTTCTGCTCCAGCATGTCGCCACTCACACCCTGTTCCTCCCGATCTGTCGTTGGTCTTGTCAATGCGCAGGGGCCGCCACCGGGTCCAGCAGGCAGCGCCCGCCATCCACCGTCATGATCTGCCCGGTCATGAAACACGATCCGTCGCTTGCCAGATATTGCACCGTCTCGGCAAGCTCCGTGGGGGCCGCGATGCGCCCAAGCGGCGTGTGATCCTCGATATCGGCGCGATAATCCCGATTGTCCCGCAGCGTGTCCTGCAACGACGCGCTCATCACCGATCCGAACGCCACAGCGTTGACCCGGATACGGTGCGGCGCCATCGCCACCGCCAGACTGCGCGTCATCTGGTCCAGCGCCGCGGTCGACACCGAATAGGCCAGCAATTCAGGATGCGTGCGCCGTGCGGCAATCGACGACAGGTTGACGATCGTGCCCGCCACGCCCTCCTCCTGCCCTTCGGACTGTTTTATCATGCGCTTGGCGACCATCTGGCTCAGCCTGAGGGACGTCATCAGGTTCTGCTGCAACAGCACCTCGATCGACTCGTCATCGGGGTCCAGCGCATTCGACGGCATGATCTGCCGCGAGGCATTGATCAGGATATTGACCTGATCGAACGCATCGATGGTGGCCGACAACAAATTGGCCAATGTCAGCCGTTCGCGCAGATCACCGGCGAAATAGCGGATGTTGCTCTCCTCGTCATTCTCGCCCAGTTCCTTGATCAGATGCGCCTCGTCGATATCGGCGAACATGACGTTGGCGCCTTTGTCCGCGAAATGCCGGCCAATCGCCAGCCCGATCCCGTTGGCGCCGCCGGTCACGATGGCGGTCTTGCCGGAGATGGAAAAAGACATGTGCAGACCTTCCCTGATGATTCTGCTCGGCCAATGTAGAGCGTTTCGGAAAGAACCTGAATCACAGTTTTCCCGAAACGTCGTGCAACGTCCAATCGACGTTCAATCGTTGTCCGCAGTCCACCCTTTGCCGATATATCGGGTCAAACGCGGGCCATGTCAGCCCACCTCACGACCGGTTACGAGACGGCCCCTTCGGCCCTTTGCCATGCAGGATCTTGAACCGGGCATCGCCCGCAACCTCCTCGACACTGCGGAACTGCGCGCCCATCGCGGTCTCGTAGGGCAAATGGCGATTGGCCACCAGCCATAGCTGCCCGCCGGGCTTGAGCATGGCCGCCGCCGCCGCAATAAAGGCGCGCCCCAGATCGGGATCCGCCGCGCGGCCTGCGTGAAAGGGCGGATTGGTCACGACCGTGTCCAGCGCCGCCTCGGGCCGCCAACGGGTCACGTCCTCCCAATGCAGCACGGCGCGCGGGTCGGCGATGTTGCGCCGCGCGCAATCAAGCGCCGCGTGATCGGCCTCCACCAGATGCAGCACCTGGATATCCGCACGCTCCAGTATGCGCGCACTCAGATAGCCCCATCCGCCGCCCAGATCGGCCACCGACTTGCCCAGCTTGACAGGCAGATGATCCGCCAGAAACCGCGAGGCCGGATCGATCCCATCCGCCGAAAACACCCCCGGCGCGGTCACGAACCCGCCCTCGATCTCCTGCGGGCCATCCCCGGCCCAATCCTCGAATCCCGGCCCGGCCTGAAACCAGAACAGCTTACCATGCGCCTTCGACAGCGGCGCCGACACAGCCGCCCGCTTGCGGCAGTCCTTCAGCAAGGATTCGATTCCGTCGGTCTTGGCCCCGTCCACGATCACCACGCCATCGGTCACCGCCACCGCCTGCGCCACCAGCGCGCGGGCCAGCGCCTTGGCGCGCGGCAAAAACACCACCGATGCGCCATAGCGTCCCTCGGGGACCACCGCGCAGCTATGGCCCTGCCCCGCGAAATGATCGTGATCGGGCCGGAACCCTGTCAGGATATGACACCGCCCCTCGGGCAGCGCCGACAGGTCATGATCGGGGCGCGGGCCAAAGACGGCAATCCGCGCCGCCTCGGGCAGGACGACATCGCCGGCCTCAAGGGCCAGTGTCAGGCGCGAATGCAAACCTGCCACGTTACTCTTTTTCCATTGTGCATTGCAGCGGGTGCTGATGCTGGCGCGCGAAATCCATCACTTGCGCCACCTTTGTCTCGGCGATCTCATGGCTGAACACGCCCACCACGGCGACGCCCTTCTTGTGGACCGTCAGCATGATCTCGAAGGCCTGGGCATGGTTCAGGCCGAAGAAACGCTCCAGCACATGCACGACGAATTCCATCGGGGTGTAGTCGTCGTT
>JALQUE010000004.1 GCA_023260815.1 Roseovarius sp. | reverse complement strand
CCGGGGGAGTCGTTGAAATCCCCTATCCGGATTTCAACGACGGGGGCTGGCCCCCATACCCCGGCAGCCTCGCGCGCTCAGCCCGACAGCTTGCGCAACCTCTTGAACAGGCTCGACGTATCCCAACGCCCGCCGCCCATGTTCTGCACATCCTTGTAGAACTGATCGACCAGCGCCGTCACCGGCAACGAGGCGCCGATCTCGTCACCCGTCGACAGGCAGATGCCCAGATCCTTGCGCATCCAGTCCACCGCGAACCCATGCTCGAACTTGTCGTCCAGCATCGTCTCGTAACGGTTCGACATCTGCCAGCTTCCCGCGGCCCCTTGGCTGATCACCTCGACCACCGCGCGCCCATCCAGCCCCGCCTCTTCGGCGAAATGCAGCGCCTCGCTCAGACCCTGCACCAGCCCGGCGATGGCGATCTGGTTGCACATCTTGGTCTTTTGTCCCGCGCCGCTCTCGCCGATCCGGCGGCACAGCTTGGCGTAGGTGGTCATCACCGGCTCGGCCGCGTCATAGGCGTCCTGGTCGCCGCCGCACATGATCGACAATTGCGCGTTCTCGGCCCCCGCCTGACCGCCCGAAATCGGCGCGTCGACGAAATTCAGCCCGGCCTCCCTGGCCAACCCGTACAGCTCCTGCGTGACCTTGGCCGACACCGTGGTGTGATCGACGAAAACCGCCCCCGCGGCCATGCCGGCAAAGGCGCCATCCGGCCCGGTGCAGACGCTGCGCAGATCGTCGTCATTGCCGACGCAGGCCATCACGAAGGCCGCGCCGTCGGCGGCCTCGCGCGGGGTGGCGGCATGGCGTCCGCCATGTTCTGCGGCCCATTTCTGGGCTTTTGCCTCTGTCCGGTTATAGACGCAGACGTCGTGGCCCGCTGCCTGCAGGTGCCCCGCCATGGGGTAGCCCATCACGCCAAGGCCGAGGAATGCCAGTTTCGTCATCGTCATCTCCCTTTCGATTGTCTCTGGGGGGATTTCTGACTATCCCATGGCTGGATGCAAGGGAAAACCGGGTAGGGGCATGGCGTCGATCTTCAAATGGCTTCTCAGGCTGACGGGTGGCGCCATCCTGCTGGGGCTGGTGGTCGTGCTGGGGCTGTATTACCTGCTGTCGCGCTCGCTGCCCGAGTATGACAAGCGGTTGACCGTCGACGGTCTCGCCGCTCCGGTCGAGATCGTGCGCGATCACGCCAATGTGCCGCATATCTTCGGGCAGGGCGACGCCGACACCTTCTTCGGTCTGGGCTATGCCCATGCGCAGGACAGGCTGTGGCAGATGGTGGTGCTGCGCCGCACCGCCCAAGGGCGCCTCTCCGAGGTCTTCGGCCCCCGCACGCTCGAGATCGACAAGGTGATGCGCCGCTTCGATCTCTATGATCTGGCCCGCAGTTCGGTCGACGCGCAAACCCCGCAAACCCTCCGTGCGCTGCAGGCCTATGCCGCCGGTGTCAACGCCCGCCTGACCGAGATCAACGCCGATGCGCTTGGCCGTGGCGCGCCCGAGATGTTTCTGTTCAATGCCCCCATGGCGCCGTGGCAACCTGCTGATTCCATTGCCATTCTCAAGCTGATGGCGGTGCAGCTCTCGTCGCATCTGGAACATGAGGTGCTGCGCGCGCGCACCTCCCTCGCGCTCGAGGATGGCGCCCGGATCGATGATATCCTGCCGCTGGCGCCCGGCAGCGGCCTGGCGGCACTCCCCGATTATGCCAGCCTGATGCCCGGCGCCGCCCCCCTGCGCCATGCCGCGCTGGAGGCGCGTCCCCGCCACCCCCTCTCGCCGTTCAATCCGCGTGCCTTTGCCGGCGCCTCGAACGCCTGGGCCGCCGCACCGGCGCGCTCGGCCACCTCGGGGACGCTTCTGGCGAACGATCCTCACCTGGGCTTTTCCGCACCCGCGATCTGGTATCTGGCCCGGCTCGAACTGGATCGCGGTGGCGTGATCGGCGGGACCATCCCCGGCATGCCCGCCGTCCTGAGCGGGCGCAGCCACGATCTGGGCTGGGGGCTGACCTCGTCCTATCTTGACGATCAGGATGCCCATATCGAACGCCTCAACCCGGAAAACCCCGGCGAATACCTGACGCCCGAAGGCTACAAGCCGTTCCGCACCGCGCGGTCGATCATCCGCATCAAGGATGCCGAACCCGTCACCATGACCCTGCGCTGGACCGATAATGGCCCGGTGCTGCCCGGCTCTCATGCGGATCTGGGCACGATCACGCCGGCGGGGCATGTGGCCTCGCTGTCATGGACCGCGCTTGATCCCGCCGACACGACGATGTCTGCGGCCATCGCCCTGATGGGGGCGTCCTCGGTCAACGAGGCGCTCGCGGCGGGCGAGCTGTATATCGCCCCCTCGCAGAATGTCGTGCTGGTCGACAATGACACCATCGCCATGAAAACCCTGGGCGCCATGCCGCGCCGCAATGCCCAACACGAAAGCCGGGGGCGCATGCCGTCGCGGGGCTGGGTGCGGCAGAACCGCTGGCAGGGGATCAGCCCCTATTCGGCCAATCCCGAATTCATCGCGCCCGCGGGCGGCGTTCTGGGCAACACCAACAACAAGACCGTCGATCGGCCCTTTCCCCTGCATGTCAGCTACGTCTGGGGCGACACGCAGCGCATCCACCGCTGGCAACGCCTGATGCAAAGCCGGCAGGTGCATACCCGCGACAGCTTCATCGAGGCGCAGCTCGACACCGTCAGTTTCACCGCGCGGTCGCTCTTGCCGCTGATTGGCGCCGATCTTTGGTTCACCGGCGAAGCCGCCCCCGACGGCACGCCCGAACGTCAGCGCCAGCGCGCCCTTGATCTGCTGTCCGACTGGAACGGCGAGATGAATGAACACCTTCCCGAGCCGCTGATCTATGCCGCCTGGATGCGGGCGCTGCAGGATCGGCTGATCCGTGACGATCTCGGCCCGCTGTCGCGCGAATTCGCACATCCGGATCCGGTGTTCATCGAACGGGTCTACCGCGATATCGACGGCGCGTCGGCGTGGTGCGATGTCCGGCAATCCTCGCCGGTGGAAACCTGCACCGATATCGCGCGCATGGCGCTGGACGATGCGCTGATCTGGATCAACGAACGCTATGGCACGGCCCTTGAAAGCCTGCGATGGGGCGACGCGCATCAGGCAACCCACGATCACCCCATTCTGGGCGAGGTGCCGGTGCTGCGCTATTTCGTCAACATCCGGCAATCCACCTCGGGGGGCGATAACACGCTGCAACGGGGCCGCACCCGTGGCAGCGGCCTTGACCCGTTCCAGAACGTCCACGGCGCAGGGTATCGCGGGGTCTATGATTTCGCCGATCCCGATAGCAGCGTGTTCATCATCTCGACCGGGCAATCGGGGCATTTCCTGTCGCGCCACTACGATGATCTGGCGCAACTCTGGCGACGCGGCGAATACATCCCGATGTCGCTCGATCCGGAACTGGCGCGCGCGGCGGCGGTGGGCGTCACCGTGCTGGACCCGGCCCCCCGGTAACAGGCTGCCGGTAACAGGCATGATGGGTCGGGCGCGTGGCCTCAGGCCGGGGCGTGTGTGTCCAGATGCTGGCGGAACCACTCTGTCGCATGGCGCACGACCTGATCCAGCGCGCCGGGCTCTTTGAACAGATGGGTTGCGCCGGGCACCACCTCAATCGTGGTGTCGCATGTCAACGATCTTGCGGCATGTCGGTTCAGGATCAGGACCGTGGTGTCTTTTTCGCCAACGATCAGCATGGTCGGCACCATGACACCGGGCAGGGCGTCTTTCGCCAGATCGGGCCGACCGCCGCGTGACACGACCGCATTCACATGTCGTGGATGATAGGCCGCCGCCTGCAAGGCCGCAGCCGCCCCCGTGCTGGACCCGAACAGACCGCGCCGCAGATGGCTTGTGCGGGCGTCGCTGGCGCACCAGTCCAAGGCGGACCCGACGCGCTTGGCCAGCAATTCGATGTCAAAGACATTGCGTTTGTCCCGCGCCTCGTCGTCGGTCAGAAGATCGAACAGCAGCGTGGCCAGCCCTGCGGCATTCAATTGATCCGCGACATATCCGTTGCGCGGGCTCATCCTGCTGCTGCCGCTGCCATGGGCAAAGATCACCAGCCCCATGGGGCTTTCCGGCAATCCAAGCGTTCCGTCCAGCACCACAGCCCCGTTTGCCGCCGTGATGAACACTGAAATATGCGAACTATCTTCCATGTATTCTGCGAATTGATCCCTATACCGATCAATCATAGCACGTTTTAAGTGTACGCACCTTGACACAGAACAATTCGCTGCGCCGGAACCTGCCTCGGCAGGTGTCAGGCGTCCTGTTCGGGGCGTCGGGCCACCAGATCGATCAATGCAGACGGTCCGCTATGCGCGCGACCTTCGCTTATGTCGCGCTCATAGGCGCGGCATTCCAGTATCTGCCAATCGCCAAACGCGTCGCGCAGCAGGTCTTCGGTATACATGTTCTCGACAAAGGGCGGCCCGCCGGTGCCAAGGGCGATCTGCGCGGGCGTGTAGCCATGCAGCAGGATCAGCCCACCGGGCCGCACGCTGCGCCGCATCCCGTCGAACAGGGCTTGGCGTTGATCGGGTCCGACAAACTGGATGAAGATACCGGCGACAAGATCGAAGGTCTCGGCCCAGTCATGCGCCAGCACGTCGGTTTCCCGAAACGTCACCGTCACGCCCTTGTCGGCGGCCAGCGCCCGCGCCTTGGCAATCGCCGACGGGGCAAACTCCAGCGCGGTGACATGCAGCCCCCGTTGAGCCATGAAGACCGAGTTGCGCCCCTCGCCATCGGCCACCGCCAGCGCGGTGTCGCCGGGGGTCAGCAGATCGGCATGATCGGTCAGAAACGCCGCCGGCTCTTTTCCGAACACATAGTCCTGCGTCGCGAAGCGCTCTTCCCACATCAGCGTCCATGTCCTTTCTGCTTCGGGTGTCCGGTGTCGTGTGTCGTGTGTCCGGTGTCTGTGCCGCCATCATAAAACCCGCTCGCACCGGGTGGTGCAAGCGGGTGATTGTCGCGTGGTTGTGTACGGAAGGGACACAAATCAGGGGGCAGGTGCCAAAGTTCGTCCCAAACCGGTGTCGGGTTTGTACGGATCGTACGCAGTCCGCCCCGCCGCGCTCAGCGCGAAAGGGGGCCGATCACCATGATCATTTGACGGCCTTCCATCTTGGGCATGTTCTCGACCTTGCCCAGATCCTTGACGTCCTCCGCCACCCGGTGCAGCAGGTCGCGGCCCAGATCCTGATGCGCCATTTCGCGGCCGCGGAACCTCAGCGTGATCTTCACCTTGTCGCCATTTTCCAGGAATCTGAAGACGTTACGCATTTTGACGTCATAATCATGCGTGTCGGTGTTGGGTCTGAACTTGACCTCTTTCACCTCGATGATCTTCTGTTTCTTGCGCGCCTCGGCCTCGCGTTTCTGCTGTTCGTACTTGAACTTGCCGAAGTCCATGATCTTGCAGACAGGCGGTTCGGCATTGGGCGAGATCTCAACCAGATCCAACCCCGCCTCCTCAGCCATCTCCATCGCCCGCTCCGGCGTCACGACGCCAACGTTTTCACCGTCCGCTCCGATCAGACGGATTTCCGGGCAGCGGATTTTTTCGTTAATGCGGGGGCCTGTGTCGCGCGTCGGAGGCGCGTTGTGAGGTCTGCGGGCTATGGCTTTGTTCCTTCGGTTGTTGAGATAATTTGATGCGCGAAAGTAACCGCGCCATCAATGCGTTTCAAGCGGCAAAATCGGCTGATCCAAGCCTAAATAATATCCAATAGCTCTTGCAGCTTTTCATTTCAGTCGACATCTGAAATTTAAGGTTCTGAAGGTCGCAAGGTGTTGTCTGGCCGATATTTCAAGGGGAAGAGAGTGATGAGAAACCTGCTTTGGATACTGGTGGCCGTGGCCGTGCTGGTCGGCGGCTATATGCTGTTCACCGGCAAATCGGTGGACGAGATCGCCGCCGATGTCACCAGCGTCGTCGAGCAACCCGCGCCTCTTGAGGACGCGGCCGATGCGGTTGGCGAGACCGCAGACACCGCCGCCGAGCAGACCGAACAGGCCGTGGATGCCACCCAGGATGCTGCAGAAGCGGCGGTTGATAGCGCCACCGAGGCCGCTGATGAGGCTGTCGAGACCACCCAAGACGCCGCAAGCGACGCTGCCGAGGCTGTGACGGATACGGCCTCGGGTATGGTGGAAGGGGCAATGGACGCAGCCCAAGACACTGTCGAAGCTGCGGAACAAGCCGTCGAGGAGCTGGTCGATAGTGCCGACCCTGCCGCCGACGCCACACCCGAAACCACATCGACCGCCGATCAGCCCGCCGAACCCGCGCAAGATCAAGCGCCGGAGGCGACCGAAGACAGCACGACTGGTGCCGACACGCAGGCAACCACGGATGCAGCCACGGAACCGACCGAGGAAGCGTCCGATGAAGCGACCGGCGACGCAACCGCCGAAGCAACCACAGAGACCGCGACACAAAGCACGCCGGAAACGCCCGAGGCTCTGACAGTCGATGGGTTCGACTTTGACCGGGTCGCGCAGATGATCGACGAGTCCCAGTTGGGCGATATGCAGAAAACCCTGTTGAAGGGCACGCTGGATCAGGCGCGCAACAATCCCGATCTGTTGAAGCAAGCACTTGAATCGGTTCGGGGTGCCTTGGGCCTTTGATCCGTCGTATCTGTCTGGAAATTGAGAAACCCGCGCCATGCAGCGCGGGTTTTTTCGTGTCTGGGCATCCGGTCAGGTGAAAATCCTGACCAGAGCATAAACGCCAGCCGATCAGTCCAGAAAGGCCTTTTCGACAACGTATTCCTTGGGATCGGAATTGGCCCCCTCGCGCAGGCCATACCCTTCGAGCATCTCCTTGATTTCAAGATTGAACGCCAGATTGCCACAGACCATCGCCCGATCGGTTTCAGGCGTAAGCGGGGCAACGCCCAAATCCTCGAACACCTCGCCCGAGCGCATCAGATCGGTGATGCGGCCCATTTTTGGGCTCTCTTCGCGGGTTGTTGTCGGATAGTAGCGCAGCTTTTCGTGGAAGCCTTCGCCGATCAACTCTTCCAACATCTCGTCGTTGCGAATGCTGTCGATCAGGTCGCGGCCATAGTCCAGCTCGCCGACTTCCCGGCAGGTATGGGTTATGATCACCTCGTCATAATCGTGATAGGTCTGCGGGTCGCGCAGCAGCGAGGCGAAGGGTGCAAAACCGGTGCCGGTGGCGAACAACCAAATCCGCTTGCCGGGCAGCAGCGCATCATGCACCAACGTGCCCACGGGTTTGGGACGCAGGATAATCTCGTCGCCGGGCTGGATATGCTGCAGCCGTGATGTAAGCGGGCCGTCCTGCACCTTGATCGAATAGAATTCCAGCTCGTCGTCCCAACTGGGCGAGGCGATGGAATAGGCGCGCAGAAGGGGCTTTTGCTTGCCTGTCTTCTCATCCGTCTGCATCAGGCCGATCATCACGAACTCACCAGACCGGAACCGCAAAGATGCGGGCCGCGTCACGCGGAACGAAAAAAGACGATCCGTCCAGTGCGTCACGGCGGTGACTTTCTGCGCGTCCGGCAGGGTGGGTGTCTTGACGGCCTTGGCGGGTGCTTCGGTCACTTTACTGATCTCGTTCATTGCCTTGTCTGCCGGTTGGGTAAACCGACACCTCTTAGTAATCTTTGATTCAGGTCAGGTACAGGGCGGTTTATCCGCGCAGGCGCGACTGATAGTCATGCGCGCGCCAGTCAGCGCGGAACAGCCATTGGTCCTCGGGTTGACGCGCGGCCAGATCGTCCGAGATTTCGATCTCGTCGAACCCTGCGCGCCGGGCCATTGCGTATTGATCGGCGATCACGTGACCGCGCGCCCGCAGCCGGCCCTTGTAGCCCATCAGACGCAGGTGCCGCGCGATGGTAAAGCCGCGCCCATCTGCGAAACTGGGAAAGTCCACGCGGATCAAGTCGATGCCGGGTAGACGCCCCGCCAGTTCCTGCGGATCGGCGCTTGACGCGAGGTCGATGCCGTGGCCGGTACGGGCGTCTTCCAGGGCGGATATCGGGGGTGTCCAATCGTCGGGGCGAAACCCCGCGTCGGTGACGATGATGCTCATGCTGTCTCTCCTTGGCGGATGATCCGCCCGTTTTCAAAATGAATGCCGCATTCGGTCTTGTCGTGACCGCGCCAGCGGCCTGATCTGGGGTCTTCCTCGCCGGTCACGCGGGTTGTGCAGGGCTGGCAGCCGACCGACGGATAGCCGCGCGCCACCAGAGGATGCCGGGGCAGGCGGTTTTCTTCCATGTAGGTGCGGATATCCTCGGGGGTCCAATGGGCCAGCGGATTGACCTTGATGCGTCCGGTGCCCGGTTCTGTCTCGAAGAACTCCAGCGCGGCGCGTGTCGCGCCCTGATAGCGTTTGCGCCCGGTGATCCAGCCGTCGAACCCCTCAAGCGCGCGCATCAGGGGCCGTGTCTTGCGCAAAGCGCAGCACGCATCGGGGGCGGTTCGGTGCAGCGTGTCGTCGGGGTCATGGCCATGCAGATCGGCCTGCGACGCGCGGACAATGCGCAGATCGCGCAGGTCCAGCCGTTCGGCCAGTTCGTGCTGATAGACAAGTGTTTCGGCAAACAGCATCGCCGTATCGACGAAGATCACCGGCGTAGCGGGCCGCGCCACAGCGATCATATGCAACAAGACCACCGATTCCGCGCCGAAACTCGACACCAGGGCCAGCCGCCCGGCATCCGCATCGCACACCGCATGGGCCAGCACATCGCTGGCCGCATGATGCCGGTAGCGTGCGTTGAGGGCCGCGACACGGGATGTGGGATCACTGCGCTGCATGGACCTGGGCCTTGTCGTTGTCGTAAAGCGCGGTCTTGAACGGCTCCATGCCGATGCGGCGATAGGTTTGCAGAAACGTCTCGCTGCGGCTGTCGCGATAATCGAGATAGGTCTGCACGATCCTTTCGATTGCGGGAAGGATCTCATCCGCCGAGAAGCCGGGGCCTGTGCGATCGCCAAGACGTGCTGCCTCGGTGTGATCGCCGCCAAGCGTGATCTGGTAATTCTCGACCCCGGCGCGGTCGAGGCCCAGAATACCGATATGGCCGACATGGTGATGCCCGCACGCGTTGATGCAGCCCGAAATCTTGATTTTCAGGTCGCCGATCTCATGCTCCAGCTTGAGGTCGTCAAAGCGCCGGGCGATGTCCTGTGCGATGGGGATCGAACGGGCCGTGGCCAGCGCGCAGTAATCCATGCCGGGGCAGGCGATGATATCGGAAATCAGCC
>JALQUE010000096.1 GCA_023260815.1 Roseovarius sp. | reverse complement strand
CAGGTCGCGCTGCGCCTGCAGGGACGCGATATCGTGATGACGCAGGCAATGGCGGCCTCCGGCGCGCGCTTTGTCAGCGAAGGCGAGGATGACATCGAATTCTGGGAGAAGGGTGGCGAGGCGATACTGAGCATCAACGGCAGCAAGGTGGCCGAATGCCAACGCATGAGCGCGCCGGACCAGACCTACCGCGCCCGGGGCAACGAGCCGGGCTGGACCGTGACGCTTGGCGATCAGGAGGTCGAGGTGGTCGCCGATTACGGCGACCTGACCCGCAGCGCCCCACGCCCCGAGGTAGAGGTGATGCCGGGCGCCTATGTCTTTGACATGCCGCAGATCGCGGCGCGGCTAACGCTGGAGGACAGGATATGCCGGGATGACGCCACTGGCATGCCCTATCCGCATCGCGCGGTGCTGGCGCTGGACGACCGGGAGTTGCGCGGCTGTGGCGGCGATCCCGCAAGCCTTCTGGCGGCAGGCGACTGGCGGATCGAGGATGTGGCCGGGATGGGCGTGGTGGACAACACGCAGGCCGAACTTGCCCTGAGCCGGGCCGGACGGGTTGCGGGGACCACCGGTTGCAACCGGTTTTTCGGCACCTATGACCTGACGGGCGAGGGGCTGAGCTTTGGCCAGTTGGGATCAACGATGATGGCTTGTCCAGATGCGTTGATGATGCAGGAACGCCGAATTTTCGAGGCGCTTGCGCAAGTGCGCCGGTTCGATCTGGATGAAACGGGCGCCTTGCTGCTGATTGGCGGCCCCGAGGATGGCGCCCTGTTGAAAGCGCGCCGGTTCTGAGGCGGGGAACCGCACGGGCGCGGGTCAGTATCCCCCCGCCGGACGGATCCGGCGAGGGGCAAGACGACATGGGATCAGTTCACCGTTTCAGCGTCGACCACGTCTTTGTCGTGGCTTGCGCTGCGGGTGCTGGCGATCTGGATGCGGCGGGGTTTGAGAGCCTCGGGCACCTCGCGGACCAGATCGATATGCAGCATCCCGTCGGCATGGCTGGCGCCGGTCACCTTGACATGATCGGCCAGTTGAAACTTGCGTTCAAACGCACGGGTCGCGATGCCGCGATGCAGGAAGCTGCGGGTGCTGTCATCCTCGGCCTTGCGGGCAGACACGAGCAGCGCGCCATCGCGGACCTCGACGCTCAGGTCGCTATCGGCAAAACCCGCGACCGCGATCGAGATGCGATAGGCATCATCGGCGGTTTTTTCAATGTTGTAGGGCGGATAGGTCGGTTGTGCGATGTCATTGGACAGCACGCGATCCATCATGTCGGCAATTTGGTCAAACCCGACCGTGGCCCGGTAAAGGGGTGCAAGATCAAAGTTACGCATTGGTTATCCTCCTTGTGAGCGATACCTGATGTGATGCCTTCCCAAAGGGACAGGCAGGATGCGCCCGGCCCGCAACGCGGCACCGGGACATGTCAGATTTGGGAAGCAGGCGTGCGGCTTTCAAGTCCTGCGTGGCACGGACTCAGGGACGTGAGAACTTGGCCCCCGAGGCACGCTGACTGTCACCCACCTGCACGCGGCGAAAGCCGGTGTTCACGGGTTGAGAGGGGGTTGCAGCGCGCAGATCGCGCTTGAGCGTATCGACCAGCGCCGCAAGCGCCATGCCATAGGACAGTGGACGCTCGCCCTCCGAAGCCCCGCCGCTGATGAGCGACAGGATGCGGGCACGGTGCCCGTCACGGGCAAAGACAGGCGCCCCCGACGAGCCGTAGGTCACGTCGCAATCAAACGCCATGATCCCATCCTGATGCCAGTCCAGCCCGCATTCGCGCTGCCACGAGGGTGCGGCATCCCGGTTGCGGCCATAGGACACCACGCTGACGCGCAGCCCGTCACGAGGCCCGCGATGCAGGAGGAACGGAGCGGCCAGCGAAGATTCGACGGGTGTGGCCAACTGCAAGAGGGCGGCATCGAGGCGGATGTTGTCGGCGGTCATGCCGGAAGCGGGATCATAGGCTTTGGGCGCCACATAACGCGCGACGTCCCGTTCGGCGATTGCCGCACCATCGCGCAGACCGGCGCGAAAGCGGATGGTTTCGGGCGTGCGGGGCTGGCGTTGACTGTCATAGAGGCAATGAGCGGCGGTCAGCACCAGATCGGGCGCGATCAGAACGCCGGTGCAATAGCCCGACTGGCCCAGATCGACACGGCCCACGGCCTCCCAGCCGAAAAGGTCATCGCGGTCGGTCAGGCGCGTGAGGCCCGTGGTTTCGGCCATGGCCGGGGTGGCCAGCAGCCCACAGCACAGCGTCGCGCCAAGGATCGCGCGCAGGCGGGTCATGGCTTGGCGAATTTTGCACCGGTGTCACGGGCGGCGCCGGTGGTGAACATGTGCTTGGGCGCCCCTTCGGTGGCGGAGCTATCGAGCAACGCCATCAGATCTTGCAGCGGACCATCGAGGGGGGCAGCCAGCGACACCTTCTGACCCTTGAGATCGGCCATCGCCGACACCACCGAGACGATGCGCGCCTGACCGTCCTGAAACGAGAAGATCGGCGCTCCGGACGCGCCGAAATCCACATCGCAGGAGGTCACAAGCATCCCCTGCTGACGGGCCATCACGTCGCAGACCTGTTGCAGCGACGGTGCATCCGAGCGGCCCCGCGCATAGCTGACAACGCCGATCTTCTGGCCCTTGATCGGGTGGCTGTCTGTCTGGAAAGGCACCACCTGGGTGTTGCGGATCGGGTGGTGCAGTTCCAAAAGGGCCACGTCGTGACGCACCCTGTCGGCGGTCATGGTGCCCGAATAATCATAGGACGGATGGATCACGGCACGGCGCACCCAACGATAGGCCGAGGCCCGGCCATTGCGCCAGCCGGCCAGAAATTCGATGCGTTCGTGATCGACCTGCGCGCCGGTGTCGCGATCATACAGGCAATGCGCCGCCGTCAGCACCACACCGGGGGCGATCAGAGCCCCGGTGCAGAAGCCGTGACCGCCGATATCCAGCCGTCCCACAGCCTCCCAGCCGCGACCATCGTCGCCGGTGTCGAGCCGTTCAAGCCGGCTGTCCTGCGCCGAGGCGGCGCCAGCGAGGCACAGGGCAAGTGTGATGCACAGGCGTTTCAGCATGGTCCCTCCGGTCGAATTGGCGAAACGCTAGACCGGTTGTGGGACAAAATTAAGGCGCACCGCGCAGATTGGGTATCTGGGGGCCGACATTGTGATCGGCTTGCATCGCAGGGGGGGTCGGCCCGCCGGTGGCCCAGTCCAGCAATTCGACGGTATGCACCACCGGAATGCCCGTCGCCGAGCCGATCTGCATCATGCAGCCGATATTGCCCGCCGCGATCACATCGGGGTTGCGCGCTTCGAGGGTACGGACCTTGCGTTCTTTCAGTTGCCGCGAAATGGCGGGCTGCATCAGGTTGTAGGTGCCCGCGCTGCCGCAACACAGGTGACTGTCGGCGGGTTCGACCACGGTGAAGCCCGCGCGCTTGAGCAAATCCTTGGGATAGGTCTTGATCTGCTGGCCATGCTGAAGCGAACAGGCGGCGTGATAGGCAACGGTCATCTCTTGGTCTGCACCCTGCGGGTCCTGGCCCGCGAGTATCCATCGATGGGGCAGGCCGCCCGCGACCGCGTCAGTGCCGATTTCAACTGGAAGCACACTCTGCCCGTCGTGCGCCGAATGCTGGAACCGCCTGGCGCGAGCCTGCCCGTGGAGCCAG